>JAQVOR010000048.1 GCA_028702535.1 Bacteroidales bacterium | reverse complement strand
TATTATCTACTTTAATTGTACCATTTTCATTTAAAGAATACTCAGCAGTAGTATTATTTAAGTTTCTCTCAAATTTAAAATCTATTCTAGCAATTTCAAACCACTTACCAAGATATTTTGCCTTATCAAAAGGTTTTACAGCTTCTGCCCCTTTGGGAATTGTGGAGCAAGAAAATAATCCAGTCATAATGAGTAGTGTTATTAGTGTATAAGTTAATTTTCTGATTATCATTTTTTTTACAATTAGTTATTTGTCAATATCTTACCTTTACAAATCTCGTTAAAAAAATTTATATATCAAAGTGATTATCAAACAATAATTAAAAAAACACTTATTTTACAATTGATTTTAAGTCGATCATTTTCCAGGTGCGATTTTCTTTATCGATAAACCCAGTTATATAATTCACATAAGTTTTATCGTTTTGGATTTGTCGAAATTTGGCAATAACTTGCAAATTCTTTTTAGCCACATTTTTGATAATACTGTCTGTTTCTTTATCCGAACTATCTCCACAACATGATACATATAAAGAAATAATTGTGTCAGAAATTTCCTCTTGCATTGCTCCTTTAATCTTGCACGAATATATATCGCCCCAACCTACGCTACCAGTATATTTCAAATCGACTATATTAACAATTACATCAGTTTCTGAAATATTTGTTTGAGAAAATGCTAAGTTACAAGAACCAAGCACTACATACATATATAATAAAATAACGAGTACAGGATTAGTTTTTGACATTTTTTTGCAATTTTATTAATCAAAGAATAACAATTCCTTATTTTATCAAAAATCATGCCGTCAAAGTTTATAATACAAATCAAAGTTTTCATTTTACAGAGTGGACTGAATTAGCATCAATTTTTTTCCGGTGCTCTCTCCTACTCAGCTCTCACATCAGTTATTTAACAAATATTTCGTGTCTATTCTTTGGTTTCCAGTTCTATATCAAGTTCTATTTTAGATTGAAAATTTTCATAAAGATTAATTTCGCTAACATAATCTTGATAAGGTTTTTTGTTTACCTCAACTTTATATTTATTTTTTGGTTTTAAGACAAAAGTAAAATATCCTTCTTCGTTTGTCTCTATTTTTTGCGAAAAACAGTCTTTTTGTTCTCCTTGAATATCTATATTGCAGATAACATCAGCACCTTCATCGTTTGTTACCTGTCCTTTCACAACAGTTAATGCAGGAGAGTATCCAAAGCGATTTTCAAAATACTTTTCAAAGTCAACTCGATAAATATCCAATCTTCCATATCCGTTTGGTCTGTCAGATGTTATATATGCGTATTTTGCGTCTGGACTTAATGTAAAATTTGTTTCATTTTCGGCAGAGTTAAAGGGGATACCCATATTAACAGGTTCAGTCCACTTTTTGCCGTCTTTAATAGAAATAAACAAGTCATATCCACCCATTGATTTTTCATTATTTGAAGCAAAAACAAAAAAGTCTCCTCCCGGATGGAGATACACAAAATTCTCATCAAATTTACTGTTACATTCATTAACGACCAAAGTATTTGTAAAATTACCACGTTTTAATAAACTATTAAACACATCACATTGTTCGCCTTTTTTATTATTAGTATTTGAAACAAAATACATTTCATTATTGATAAAGTCAAGACTTCCAGCACCTTCATATTTCTCAGTATTTACCGTTGTCCCAATATTTTTTGGCTCAGAAAAATCTAACTCGTCCTTAAGATGAAGATAATAAATTTCTCCACCATCCTTATTTTCGGGAGTATGTCGATATAATATATAATCGTTATTATTTAATCCAACCGAAGTTAAAATATAGTCTTTATCTTTAGAAAAAACCTCATCAATAAATTGCGCGGGTAAAAAACTCTCTGCCTCGTCAATATATGATGTCAATACCGAATATTTGTAAAGTTTTGTAATAGGATTTTGCTCCTGATTTTCAAACACATTTCGGTCAGTAGTAAAATATAATTTATTTTCGTCCCACGAATGAACAGGATATATTTCATTAAATTCTGAATTAACATTCTTACCTAAATTACTAAGCGAACAATCATATTTAGTTTTTAACAGATCTTTGCCAATTTTTGCTTGAGAAATATATTTTGCGATTATTACACTATCAGCTTGCTCTACTCCAGATTTAAGTTTAGAATAATAATCAATTGCTTTATCAAAATTACTAGTTTTATGAAAATACTGAGCGTAGCCAAAATTAATATCTTCGATATAAGTTGTTTTAGGATTTGAATTAAGAGCAACATCTAAATGCTCTAAACATTTTTCGTAATTTAATAATCGAAAAAAACACTCTGCGATTCTAATATTTAACAAATCATTTTTAGGATATTTGCTATAAACCTCAAAGTAAACATCTAAAGCCTCTTGTATTTGATTATCTTCAAAAAACATTTTTGCTTTTGTCATTTCCCAGTCCGATGATGACAATTCATTATTTTGAGCATTTAAACTATAAACAAATATCACACTCAATAAAATAATAATAGTTCTTTTCATACTTTCATTTTTGCTTTTATAAGGGGTTAATCCTCATTAATTATGCCGCTAAAATACAATTAATTATCAAAGCTGCCAAAACAAGGAAAATTTCCGTTACCGCTACCGATTATAAATTTAATTCACAATAATATTTTAGATAGAAAAATAGCTTTATATATTTTTCAAAAGCTTAAAAAACAAATCCATGCTTTTCACTTCGTCCTTTTCTATTCTGTACGAAATATTTTCACAAAGATATTTTACAAGGTTAAAATAATTGAATAAATGAGCGTTTTCTGTTGCAATTGTCTGTCTATTTACAACACCTTGCTCAAGTACTTTTTTAAACTTTTCAATATAATTGTCATCAGCCTTTCCATTAGTTACCCAAACCGCATAAACCGATGGTAAGTTGCTAAATTTATACCATTCTTCGGCTAAATCATAAACATAATTAAATTTATTCAAATTTTGAAGAGCTTTATCACCAATAACAAGAGCAGCCGTTTTGTCTTTTATTTTACTAATATAGTTTGGTTGTGAGTTTAGAAAATTAAAGTTTGTTTTCCAATAATAATTCGATAGTATTTTTAAATATCCGTTAGAGGATCGGGACTGATAATCTAAATACACATCATTTATCTTACTTAGAGGGACCTGAGACATTAGAAGCACAGAATTCACTTTACGTTTAGAAGCCAATCCAAACCCTTTAATTATTGAATGTTCTGGTAAATCCTCTATAGCCGCAATAGGTACTAATCCAATATCTGCATTTCCATTTTTAAGTTCAGTAGCACAACCTGCAGGATGACTTTTTGTAATATTCGAAGTTTTTCTAATAAAATCGGAATTTTCGAGTGCTATTTTATAGGGTAATGTATTTAGATATTCAACATGAGATATTTTTATCATCGTATAACTTGCTAAATGTTATTAAAAGCGACAAAAATACAAAAGATGTCAAGATTTATCAAAAAACAATTCATTAATTCTAAATTAAGACTTATTATTTAAAATAAACACATTAAATCAACTAAACATAAAAAAAATGATTATATTTGCTAAAGAATTGTTATAACTTACTAATTATGAAAAAACTAAGCATTTTTCTATCTTGTATTTTTATTACGTGTGTATCAGTTTTTGCACAATACAGTACTCTTGGTACTGATTTTTGGTTATCGTTTATGCAGAATTTTGATAATCCTGCCAACACATTAATTTATATCACATCGGCATCGGGTACCACAGGAACAGCAAGTATGCCTGGCACAGGTTGGTCGCAAAATTTCACTGTTCCAGTAAATGGCTCAGTTTTAGTAACAGTTCCCGCTGCACAAGTCGCAGCTATTGAGACTGGTAACGCTGTTTTAAACAAAGGCATACACATTACCGCAAATTCTGAAATTGCAGTTTATGCAGCAAATCAGCGAACAGCTTCATCTGATGCTACACTTGTAATGCCTGTACACGCATTAGGGGATTCATACATTATCAATACTTATTCTACCTTTAGCTCAGAGCCTTCAATGTTTATAATTGTTGGAGTTGCAGCCAACACCAGTATCGAAATAATACCCTCTGCGTCAATAACAGGAGGAGTAAGTGCCAACGTTCCGTTTACAATAACTTTAAACCAAGGGCAAGTTTATCTTGTTAAAAGTAGTGGCGACTTAACAGGTTCAAAAGTTAATGCTACCGATGTTGGCAACTGTAATAATTTTGCAATTTTTGCAGGAAATAAATGTGCAAATGTACCTTTATCATGTACTTATTGCGACCATTTGTATGAACAAATGATACCACTTAAAGCTTGGGGTAAAGAATATATTACCGTACCTCTAATGACAAGAAGTTCTGCAACATACAGAATAATAGCTTCCGAAAACGGAACTGTAGTAAATATTAACGGAGGAGCTAATATAAATCTTAATGCTAGCAGTTTTCATGAAGTTGCACTATCAACAGCATCATTTATAGTTGGAAACAAACCAATATCGGTTGCTCAATATAGCCAAGGTACATCTTGTGACAACGTAGTCTCCGATCCTTTTATGATAATGTTGTCTCCTGTTGAACAAACATTAGAAAGTGTAATTTTTCAAGCATTTAACACTACCGCAATAAACCAATTTTATACAAATATTGTTTGCAAGACACCATATACTGGAACAGTAACATTAGATGGCTCATCTGTAACAGGCTGGGCAACAGTACCATCCAATACTGCATATTCGTATGTAAGAAAAAATGTAAGCCAAGGAACTCATAAACTTATATGTCCAGAAGGATTATTAACTACAGTTTACGGTTTCGGTGATGTTGAATCGTATGGATATCTTGCAGGAGCAAATATTCAACCTTTAAATGTTGACTATAACATTGTTATTGGTAATGATTCTATTTCGTATGAATTTTATCAAGACACACTTAACTGTGAAGAGTCCTCAAATGGAGTTGGTTTTTGCACTGATGGAATTGGTATATCAGGGGTTTGGTTTGATTTTGGGGATGGTGTTACCGCAACAGGTACTAATGTATTTCACGTTTATGCAAACTCTGGTACTTATACTGTAACAATGTACTTTACAAGAGACGCTAGTTGTGTTGAAGAATCACTTACTATGCTTGTACATGTTTCAAACTCTTTGCCTCCTTTCGATTTTATAAATGATACGCTTATTTGTAATGGTGGACCGTTTGTTATAAATCCGAATGTTACTGGAGTAGATTTTTTATGGCAGGACAATAGTACAAGTTCTACTCATACCGTTTCTTCTTCGGGTACTTATGCACTTACAATCTCTGATAATCAAGGCTGTTCGGCAAGTGCTACAGCAGATGTTACCTTTATAAACATAAGTGCATCTATAACATCTACTCCTATAACTTGCTCTGGTGTAACAGATGGAGAACTAACAGCAAATCAAACAGGTGGAACAATTCCAGTATCTTATGTATGGAATACTACACCCGCTCAAACAAGCCAAACAATTTCAGGATTAGGAGTCGGAAACTATACAGTAACTGTAACCGATGACAATAACTGCTCGGCAACTGCGAGTCATACATTAATAATGCCTCCATCTTTAAATGTTAGCCATTCAGAAGTGAATGATGAATCATGTTATCACGAAAATGACGGAAGTGCTATAATTAACGTCAATGGTGGTACTACTCCTTATACTATTGAATGGAATCCAAATAATGTTAGCGGTTTTGCGCCTGTAGGTTTAAGTCCAGGAACATATTCTTATACTGTAACCGATGATTATGGTTGTTATGGAATTGATAGTTTTAATATCAAATTAGCTAATAATATTCATATAAATGTAACTCCAGTTGATGCAGGATGCTTTGGAGAACCCGTAAGTGCAAGCGTTACTGCTTATGGAGGCACAGGAAATTTAAGCATTGTTTGGGATGATGGCTCTACTTTATATAACAATACTAATATTCCTGCGAATACAGACTTTGGTTTTACAATTACAGATGAAAATGGCTGCACAAAAACAGATGTAGTAAACTTAAACTCGCCTACCGAATTAATAATTAATTCAGAATTGAATCACATTACATGTAAAGGAGATAAAGATGGAGTTATTAATATTACTATTACTGGAGGTGTTACACCATATATAACTTTATGGAATGCAGGACTAAGTGGAAATAGTTTAAGTAATTTAGATGCGGGCAATTATTCTGTAACGGTGACAGATGACCACAATTGTACTGTTACAAAATCTTTTCTTTTAACAGAAGCCACACAAGAACTAAAACTTGACTATGTCTCTAGAAATGTAACTTGCTACAGTTTTCGAGATGGTTCAATGCTTTTGGCTGCTTCTGGAGGAATATCACCTTACACTTATACTGCTTTCGACACTTATCAGTTTTATCAAGGATCAAATCAAACTGGAATACCAGCAGGGATTTATACGGCACGAGTTACAGATAGTCATAACTGTATCTTTGACACAAGTGTTGTTATTCACGAACCTTCCGAATTGATTGCCGAACTTATAATTTCGGATCCAAGTTGTATCGGCAATAATGATGGCTCAATAGAAATAATAGTTACTGGGGGAATAGAACCATACTACTACAAGTATGCTAACAATCTTGTTGATTTCCCTTATATTTCGAGACTGTTAGAAGGAGAGTATGCAGTCGAAATATTTGACTCCATGCGGTGTGAAGTAGATTTAGGAATTGCAATTCTTGAGGATGTCCAAATTAGTTGTATTGTAATACCGGATGCGTTTACGCCTAACGGAGATGGGATTAATGACACTTTTATTATTGAAGGAATGGAGATTTTTCCAACTGCGTTACTTAGAGTTTTCAATAGATGGGGGCAATTATTACATATTGCAGAAACTGGAGAAGACTGGTGGGATGGCAAATATCAAGATAAATTTGTCCCAACAGGCACTTATTTATATATACTTGATTTGCGTAACGGAAAAAAACCTTTTAAGGGAACAGTTACAGTTGTTTATTAAAAGAGTAAAAAGCTTGAAGAGTGAAGAGTGAAGAGTTGAGACTTGTCGTTCGCTTACTTCGGCTACGCTCAGAACAAGACACTCACTCTAAGTTTTTTTTAACATAAATGGCATTAAGAGATTAAGAGAATTAAGAAAGTGAAACGGAATTACTGGATCTCTGGATTACAGAATCACAGAATCACAGATTAATTATATTGGTCTAATTCATTATTTTTATTATGTTTAAACTTATATAATTAACTTTGCAAAAAAAACTTATGAACTTTGTGCTAAATAATAATGAGGACAACTTTTTTCTAATTGCAGGTCCATGTGTTGTCGAAAATAAAGAAATTACGTTTGAAACAGCAAAACATTTAAAATCAGTATGTGAGAAGCTAGGAATACAGCTAATTTTCAAATCATCTTACAAAAAAGCTAACCGCTCGTCTGTTAATTCTTTTACTGGACTTGGTAATCAAAAAGCTCTTGACATTTTAATGCAAATCAAAAGCGACTTATCTTTACCAATATGTACAGATATTCATCTTCCTGAAGAAGCTGCTTTTGCGGCACAAGTTGCAGATATTATTCAGATACCAGCCTTTTTATGTCGCCAGACAGACTTATTGATTGCCGCTGCAAAAACAGGTAAGTATGTAAATATTAAAAAAGGTCAATTTTTATCGCCCGATGCTATGGAGTTTGCAGCAAAAAAGATAATAAATGCTGGGAATAATAATGTGATGCTTACCGAACGTGGAACAACATTTGGTTATCAAGATTTAGTAATTGATTTTAGAGGAATCCCTAAGATGAAACAATTTGGATATCCTGTTGTGCTTGATGTTACACATAGTTTACAAATTCCGAATCAAAGTTCAGGAGTATCAGGCGGACAACCCGATATGATAGAATATATGGCAAAAGCTGGAATTGCAGTAGGAGTAAATGGTTTATTTATTGAGACACACCCCAATCCTGCTAAAGCAAAATCTGATGGAGCAAATATGCTAAAATTAGAATTAATTGAAGACTTGCTAATAAAATTAGTAAAACTAAAAAAGTCTTTAATATTTTAATAGGTCTTTCTGACTAAAACTAAATGGTAATAAATCGGAAATTGAGTTAAATTCTAAAATATGATTTTCCGAAGCCAACAGAATACGTATATTATTTTTATATCTCATTTCAGTTTCTGCAATAACTTGTCGGCATGAACCACAGGGCGAAATCGTTTGAGGCACAATCTTGTCATCGTGATTAATAACCACAATTATAATGCTATCCACTACTGTATTTGGATAATTGGCATTTGCATAAAATAAAGCAACCCTTTCGGCACATAATCCTGACGGATAAGCAGCATTTTCTTGATTGTTTCCAGTAACAATCAAGCCATCCTTAAGTAATACAGCCGCGCCTACTCTAAAATTAGAATACGGAGCATAAGCGTTTTTTGCAGCATCAAGAGCTTTAGAGATGAGAGTTTTATCAATCTCTTTAAGATCATCATATTGTAATTCTTTGTATTTGATGTAAAATTCCTTATCTTTCATAAAGCAATATATTTATTCAAAATTACTAAAAAAATTCAATTCAAACTAATTGCCTACTATTATTTTAATGTATATATACAGGTCAGCCCCGAAATAAGCTCAAAATATCAAGTCAAAAATAAAACTCACAAATAAATTATATTAGATAAAGCAACAAATAAACACAAAATCTTAAACATTTATTATCTTTGCAAAAAAAATTATGTTTGAAGCTTTACAGGCAATGGATGGAGCCACACTTAATTTTAGCCAAGGCGGCTTACTCGTCCTTAATATTACGATTGCTATTATTATGTTTGGGGTTGCTCTTGAAATTAAACTATCTCACTTCAAAGAGCTTATGATAAAGCCAAAACCAGTAATAATAGGAGTAGTTTCACAGTTTTTATTGCTCCCATTATTAACATTTTTATTGACAATGGCATTTTGGACAAATATTACTGTTGGAGTAGCCATGGGAATGATACTTGTTGCGAGTTGTCCTGGAGGTAATGTTTCTAATTTTATTTCATCGCTAAGCAAAGGAAACACAGCCTTATCTGTTTCATTAACAGCGATTGCAACTATATCAGCAATTGTTATGACTCCTCTAAATTTCTATTTATGGGGAAAAGCCTACAATACATTTGGACCATGGGCAAATAATGATTTATTGCAAAAATTAAGCATAGATCCTATTGATATGTTTAAGACTGTTATAGTTTTATTAGGAATTCCTATTGTACTTGGAATGCTCTGCAATCATTTTTTTCCAAAAGTAACTGATAAAATCAAAACACCTATTAAAGCATTTTCTATAATTTTCTTTATGGGAATGGTTGTAATGATGTTTGCAAACAATTATGATTATTTTGTAAAATACATTGCATGGGTACTATTAATAGTTTTTATCCATAATGCTATTGCTATCAGTTCTGGGTTTGGTTTTGCAAAATTATTCAAATTAAATTATCAAAACTCAAAAACTATAGGTATCGAAACTGGGATTCAAAATAGCGGTTTAGGGCTGGTTTTGCTTTTTAATCCAAAAATATTCCCACCAGAATTAGCTCTAGGTGGTATGATGATTGTTGTTGCGTGGTGGGGAATTTGGCATATTTTGGCAGGTTTAAGTATTGCAAGTATATGGAGAAGGAAAAAGAATTAAACAAATATAAACATCTTTATAAACATTCTAAGTTGTGGAATTTACTTAGCATGTATATAAGACTAATGCACAATTTGTTTTATAAAGACATAATTGTTGAAGGTAAACAAAATGTTCCTAATGAGGGTCCGCTTCTTTTTGCTCCTAATCATCAAAATGCTCTTATGGATGCTTTAGCCGTAACTTTTTCGGTAAACAAGCAAATAGTATTTCTTGCTAGATCTGATATCTTTAAAAAAGGTCTTATATCTAAATTTCTTATATTTTTAAAAATACTTCCTGTTTTTAGAATAAGAGATGGAAAGGAAAATTTAACAAATAATGATCTTACTTTTGAGATAGCTTCTAGAGTTCTCGAAAACAAGCAAAACATTGGTATATTTCCCGAAGCTCGACACACCGACAAAAGAAGACTACTTAATTTAAAAAAGGCAATTCCTCGTTTAGCATTTATGGCAGAGGAAAAAAATGATTTTAAACTAAATACTCGTATCGTACCAGTTGGCATTTATTACAGTAGATATAATCGTATGCGTAGCATTTTGCACGTAAGATATGGAGTGCCAATACAAGTTAGCGATTTTAAAGAAGAATATCTTGAAAATCCACAAAAAGGAATGGCAAGTTTACGTACTGCAATGGATGAAGCAATCAGACCATTAATTATTGATATACGTAGTATTGAACTATACGATACTTATGAAAGCATTAGACGACTTTATGTAAAAAATCTCATCCGAAGATTCAAATTAGGTAAGCTGACACAAATAAATAAATTTAAAGCTGACAAAATAACAATCAACGCACTTGAATTATACGAAAAAGACCATCCTGATAAAATACCGGAGATTAAGCAAAAAGTTGAAGAATACGAGGCACTAAAAACAAAATATAGACTCTCCGACCAATCAATTGAAAAACCATTTTTAAGTCTTTTTAGGATACTTTTAAACACTTTTATACTGTTTATTAGTTTACCAGCATTTATTTATGGATTGGTTAACAATGTCTTTGCATATTTTACGCCTAAAATTCTTGTTCTAAAAATTAAGGACAAGCAATTTCATAGCAGTATTAAATTTGCTTGGGCAATATTTGTCTTCCCAATAATATATGCTATTCAAATCTTAATTGTTGCACTAATTGTTCCAAAGTTTTGGATGGTACTTGCTTATGCTATTTCATTACCTATATTTGGTTTGCTTGCAAGAGTAATATTCGAATGGTTTACAATAATTTTAGAAGATTTCCGACTTCTGAGATTAAGAAACCTTAAACCGTCTAAATATAAAAAGATAAAGGAATTGCATAGTAATCTCATTTTAGAACTTGATTTGATTGTAACCCATTGGAATAGAAAATCGGAATAAAAAACCTTTATTACAACGATGTAAAATAATGTTCTTCTATTTATCAAAAATATTGCAGTATATAATTTCACCAAGTGTGTGGATTATAATTCTTTTTGGATTATCACTTATTATTAAAGAAAAACCACTAAAAAAATATCTTGCTATTGTTGCATTCTCTCTATTGGTATTCTTCACAAATCCGTTTATTTTTCATGAATTTATGCGAGCATGGGAACCTAATGCTGTTCATAAAACGGAATTAAAGAAAAAATATGACTACGCCATTGTTTTATCTGGTATGATAACCTACGACAGTAAATATGATAGAATAAACTTCAAATCCTCAAATGACAGACTAATGCAGGCAATTGAATTATATAGAGAGGGATATTGCGATAAAATTTTTATTACTGGAGGCTCTGGCGAAATATTTAATCAACAACATAAGGAATCAGAAATATTAAAGGATTTTCTAATTTTATTAGGGATACCCGAAACAGATATACTGATAGAAAAAGAATCTAAAAACACCTATGAAAATGCTGTAGAGTCAGCAAAAATCTTGCGTCCAACCGAAAATGAAGTTTCGTACCTTTTAATAACTAGTGCCTATCATACAAGACGGGCTGCTGGGTGTTTCGCCAAACAAGGATTTGAATTTGACATTTATGTTACCGATAGATTTTCGGGTAAACGAAAGTTTACTTTAGATTATATTTTTGTTCCAAAAGCCGAAGCTCTTGAAGGCTGGACACTCCTTATTCACGAAGTTACTGGTTATTTGGTTTATGGTATTATGAACTATCGGTAAAAAGCAGAATCGTTTACGCACAAATTTACTAATTTTAAATCAAGACACTAAGTTTTATGTAAGATACTTTTAATAAATTAACAGATAATTGTTGTAAACTTCTGTACAGATTTTATTACTTACTCAATTTTTAAGCTTATTTTTGTTTAAAAACACAATAAATGAAACTTTTTATTTACATAGTACTAGGATTTCTTTTTCTTTCATGTAAAAATGCAAATACCACAAGTACTAATATTAATTTCGAGAAGCAGTCGCAAATTGCAGACACTACAATTTATCCAGGAATATATGACACTAATACCTATATTGAGTTAATTGAAAATAAACGAATTGCAATTATCGGAAATCAAACTAGTATAATAGCAAACACACATTTGGTGGACACACTTCTTGCACTAGACCAAAATATCGTCAAAGTATTTTGTCCTGAACATGGTTTTAGAGGCATTGCCGATGCCGGAGAAAAGATTGACGACAGTACTGACAAAAAAACTGGACTACCAATTATTTCGTTATATGGCAATAATAAAAAACCTAGCGAAGAACAACTTGCAAACATTGACATTGTAATATTTGATCTTCAAGATGTTGGCGTAAGATTTTACACCTATATTTCTACACTTCACTATGTAATGGAGGCATGTGCCGAAAACCAAATTCCGTTAATCGTTCTTGATCGTCCTAATCCGAATGGTCATTATATAGATGGTTCAGTTTTGGACACAGCAAATAATAAGTCATTTATTGGTATGCATCCAGTTCCAGTAGTTTACGGAATGACAATAGGTGAATATGCACTAATGATTAACGGAGAAAATTGGCTTAATAACAAAATAAAATGTGAACTCAAAATAATTTCTTGTCAAAACTATACTCATAAAAGCAAATATTCGCTTCCAATTGCACCTTCTCCTAATCTTCCCAATGACAGATCAATTGAGCTATACCCAAGTTTATGTTTATTTGAGGCAACAAATTTAAGCATAGGCAGAGGAACTGACAAACAATTTCAAATAATTGGACATCCAGCATTGAGTGCATTAGCCATTGCAGATTTTATATTCACGCCCAAACCAAACAAAGGAGCTTCAAATCCAACACTAAACGGTGAGCTATGTTATGGATTTGATTTATCTGAAAACTATTCGATTTTTGAATGGCAGAATGATAAACTTAATATTAACATATTATTAAAACTATATAAGCTATTTCCTGATAAAGATAAGTTCTTCAAAACAAGCAATTCAATAGATTTACTTTCAGGAGACTCTAAATTTCGCAATCAAGTTAAGAATCAAATTTCCGAAAAAGAAATTAGAGATACATGGGAGGACGAGATTATAAAATTTAAAAAAACACGAGAAAAATATTTGCTTTATGAATAATAAATTTAACAAACTCTTATTAAGTGCAATCATTATTTCTGTTGGATTTTTGACATATTGTACAGATCAATATGAAAATCATTCGTTAGCAATACGGAACAATACTTTAGACTCAATTCAAGTTGATCGTCATTATAGTGGGAGCATTCAAATACGCACAATAATGGTTGCCCCTGGTGCATACGGGAAGTTTTATGAAACCTCGGCCGATCTTTGGGTAACTCCCTCTGTTGAATTGCAAAAGATTTGCGATTCACTTGTTATCACAGGGCTTAAAAACGACATCCCATTTAGAATAATGTTTTCATCCGACAACACAAAGAACTATTGCAATTCGCCATACGCTTCTGATGCCTCATGGACAACAGAAATTATTGTAAATGAAGAGCCTAAATTTTTAGGTAAAACTTTGGAGCATTATTATATTCATATTTTTGACATAAATGCATCGTGTATAAACACAACCAGATAGTATTTGTAAGGGAACTAAAAACAAGCTCATCGTTCGCTGTGCACACTCCGAGTTCGGACTAAACATATCTTTTATTATTGAACTTCTACTAATGCAATTACCTCATCTTTATCGACATAATCTCCGTGATCAAAGAAAACCTCTTTAAGTTGTCCATTAAAGTCAGAAACAATTTCCTGATAATTATGGTATGATTCAAGATAACATATTCTCTGACCAACAGTAATAGAGTCTCCACATTTCACACATTGCGGATCCATTTCTAATGACAAGTCGTAATACAGTTTTCCCATATAAGGAGATTTTATCTCTTTAATTTTAGGATTATTAGAGGTTGCAGAAGGTTTAGCAGTTGTTTCTGTAACTTTAGTTTTAAGATTTTTAAGTTCTTCTTCAAATCTTTGCTTAGCTACTCCCGATTTATAATCCACATACTGACGGTCGTGCATAGCGTATTCGAATAACTCTTCATCATTTTCGCCAGTATCCCAACCTTTTTCAATCATTTCGGCTCTGAGTTCATCAAGCACATCAGGATAAGCGTCTTGAGGCACTCCTGAGTAAAATTCTTTATTCCCTTGTTTAGCAAGTTCAAGAATTTCGGGAGCTAAAGGTCCAGGTAGAGTTCCAGCTTTACCAAGAATCATATCCCAAGTGTTTTTATCAATCATTTCGAAACGTCCTTTCCCCTGCAACATAAACATTATATTCACAAGAGCGACATTTTTGACATACTGACTAAACGGAGTTACTAATGGTGGATATCCAAGTTTAGGCCATACATATTGCACCTCCTCAAACAACATTACTAACAGTTCATCAACGCTTAGAGTTGGTTTACCTACAGATGTCAATGTTTGATTAATACCTTGATGCACTCCTTCTAAATCAGCCATCAGACTACCCATCATACCACCAGGCAATCCACACCCTACCAACAAAGAAGTCATATACCTATTTTTAGGATTTATCCAATATCCAAGAAAATCGTCAATAAATTCTTGTGTTAAAGCACGAGCCTGCATATATGCTTTCATATTAATATCTGGAACTTTGAAACCAGCATCCTTAAGCATAGCTTGAATAGTAATCACATCTGGGTGTACAGTTCCCCAAGCCAATGGTTCCATAGCTACATCAATATAATCGGCACCAGCACGAGCGACTTCAAGAGTTGATGCGACAGAAAACCCAGGACCCGAATGTCCATGATATTGCACAATAACATCAGGATAAGCAGCTTTAATTTCTCTAACAAGTCTTCCTAAAGTTGCTGGTCTTCCAACGCCTGCCATGTCTTTAAGACATATTTCGTCCGCACCATACTCCATTGCTTTCTCAACAACCCCCATATAATACTCTACAGTATGTATATCTGAGTGAGTAATACTAAGGGCAGCTTGAGAAATCATTCCAGCTTCTTTTGCATATTTTATTGACAATTCGAGATTTCTATGGTCATTAAGTCCGCAAAATGATCTTGCAATATCCACTCCTTGAGCTTTTTTAACTTTAAACATTAGTTTTCTCACATCAGCCGGAACAGGATACATTCTTATTCCGTTTAATGCCCTTTCGAGCAAGTGTGTTTGGATACCAGCTTCTTTAAATGGTTTAACCCATTCCTTTACGACCTCATTTGGATTTTCGCCATAGAGCAAGTTTACCTGCTCAAAAGCTCCGCCATTAGTTTCTATACGGCTAAAACACCCCATATCAATAATTACCGGTGCAATTCGTTTTAGTTGATCAAGCCGAGGAACATATTTTCCACTCGACTGCCACATATCACGATAAACAAGACTAAATTTAATTTCCTTTGACATAATATCCTTTTCAATTTTTTTTAAAAATACAACTTATTTTTAATTTAAAAAACAAAAAAATCTCACTTGTAATTAACAAATGAGATTTGCAATGAAAAATTATACTAAATTGAATTTATTTTGTAATAATTATTTTTTGGACAGCTAATATTGCCTTCTCCTGATACAATTTAACAAAATACACCCCACACTCAAGTCCACTAATAACCGTATTTGATTCTTTCATTTTCGATTCATAAACTACACTACCTTTAATATCCGTAATATTGATAATTACATTTTGCAAATTATCTTTTTTATAATTTACAGTAAATTTACCTTGTGAGGGGTTAGGAAAGGCTGTAAATATGTCGTCATAAAACGATTGTGGCACATAGTTATGCTCTTCGACATAAGCAGTTTCAGAGATACTGCAACCAATATCATCAGTTACCAAAACCTCGTAATGACCTACACAAAGTCCAGTTTGGTTAAACCCAAAACTAGAAATTGGTGCTTGCCAATAATATTTATACGGATAAATACCGTCATTTGCAAATACTGCAACCGTGCCATTACAAGTTCCCATATCTTCTGTTGTTGTGATTTCCACGGATAAATCAGAATATTTAACTGAGATTTCGTCACGATAGAAATTACCACAGTTATCAAAAATTTTAACCCAATAGATATTTTCACCTACTGTGGGAGTAGCTATTATCGAAGCTGTAGATTGTCCATTGCTCCACAAGAAATTTGGCGTTATTTGATTTGAGCTCGCATTTAAAGTTATTTCTCCAGGATTATCACAAAATATCATATTTGACTCAAGAATACCTGCTGACAAATTAACAGGTGGTGGATTTTCGAGTGTATATTCGTACCTTTTAAAACAGCCAATAGCATCAGTAACTGTAATTTTATATAAACCGGGGCATAAGTTTCCAAAAGTACCTAAGCTACTATAATGGACACTATCAGCAATGTAGGAATAAAGACTATTTGCGTACTTATATGCAAAAGGGGTAAACTCTCCTTCCATAGACATTGAAATATAGCCATCGCATTCATTGTAACAAGAAGGATTGATAAGTTCATGAGAAGTTTCACCCATACCAGATATTCTGATGGTGATCGAGTCGTAAACTTCGTTACCGCATTGGTCAACCATAGTAAGCCAATATTGGTTAGCTCCAGCAACGGGATAAACAGTTATTGTATTTGCATTTTCACCTGTGCTCCAAAAATATTGAACATTTATATCGATATTACAGTTACCGACCAAATTTACCGACTCTGGAGGATCCACGCCACAATAATAAGTTTGGACATTTTGAATGCCCCCTTTAATAAATTCTGCATCATATATCCAAATTGTATCATAAACTGCAGTTGACATATTGCCACAAGGACAAGCTGTGTAGAAACTCACAATAATTGATTCATGCCCCTCTTCAATGCCATCATTATAGGCTGAATAAAAAATAGTATCTGTCATTACACCAGCAGGAATAACAACCTCATCTGGGAAAGGAGTAAAATCCACTCCTTCGGTAGCCGTAGATGAAGGATCAATACCTACTTGAATTACGACATCATTTAATGCTTCGTCTCCTTCATTTCGCGAAATGACATAATAATTTTCACAACCCTCCCATAAATCACCAGATTCCCCAACTTGGGCATTATTTACAACCTGAATAGAAGCACCACTAATAAAACTTCCAGCTTCAAGAAATACACCCGAATCATAATTTGGGTCTCCTGCATCGCCGATGGCTAATTTTATGTGGTATGTTTCGCAGGCAGTTAAAATATATTGAGCAGTCAGAACAATAGTATTACCGTCATATTGAACTGCCCCATTATATGATCCTGCTGATGTATTACCTGAGGTAGGGGTGGCTACATAATAGCCAAAATTATGAACATTATTTATTGTTACAGGCTGGTTATTAGGCAAAATCGCAATATTTACAGCACCATTCGAATACGGACCACTTATTCCAGGACCAGATAAAAAGAATCCAAATACATCGTTAAAATTTGTATTGGCAAATTCGGGAAACTCTTCTGAGCCGAAGATATAGTTAAATCGAACAGTATCACTAGCAGGTATAAAATCAAACTCTAACACAGTTGCATCTTGTACAGTATGTGCAGGTATCAACATCTGGAGATCAGGGTCTGATCCACTATTTAATGTTCCACCCATACTTCCCGAGGTATTGGGCCCTTGAGCATTCGATATAGGACCTGATGCAAGGATTATTCCCGAACCAAAAGGAAAACTAGAGTTTCCTTTTGCAAAATACCCATAAGCTCCTGAGTTAACGGTAACATTACTAGCAGAAGTACAACCATTAATAAGAGTATCGGTTACCAAATCCACAATATTAAGATTGGTATGTGTAGTTATTTGCGAAAACATAGACAGACCGACAATCTGCAAAACAAATAAAAATACAATTTTTCTCATAATTCATTTTTTTTACTTCTAACAATGTGTAAATATAAGCATTTTTTTAAACATAACTCATAAAAACAACGAAAATTTATCAATTTGGTTGCTTTTTAACAAAAACAAGGATATTTTTGTAAAAAAAATGAAAAGATACCTTTCATTAGATATTGGCAGAAAAAAAACTGGAATCGCTGTTACCGATACGAGTCGGATAATTGCATCTGCGTTAATAACCGTACCAACTTTTGAGTTGGAACAATATCTGCAATCATATTTTGAAAAAAACGAAGTTGAAAAAATAATTGTAGGTATGCCTGTTCAAATGAACAACACAGCCTCCGAATCGGTTAAATATATTCAACCTGTACTTAATAGGCTAAAAAAAATGTTTAAAGATCTGGAGTTTATAGAAGTTGATGAGCGTTTTACTTCAAAGATGGCATTTCAAACAATGATAGATGTAGGAATTAAAAAAGAAAAGAGAAAAGACAAAACAACAGTTGATAAAATTAGTGCGACAATTATTTTACAATCATTTTTAGAAAAAGAAAAATATAATTTATGATACTTCCAATATACTTATACGGCAATCCTGTTTTACGAAAAAAATCAATAGATATTGATAAGGATTATGCTAATCTTAATGAGATTATTAACAATATGTTTGAGACAATGTATAAGTCAGATGGTATTGGACTTGCAGCACCACAAATAGGACTAAACATCAATTTAATAACTATAGATGCCAGAGTTTTAGCAAAAGACGAACCCGAAATGAAAGATTTTTTACGAGTATTTATCAATCCGAAAATCACTTTTAATACAGAAGATACTATTGCAATTGAAGAAGGATGCTTAAGCTTACCTAGCATTAACGAAGATGTTGATCGGATTGAAAACCTCACTATTGAGTATTACGACAGAGATTTTAATAAGGTAACCGAAAATCTAATCGGATATCCAGCAATAATTGTTCAGCATGAATACGACCACCTTAACGGAATTGTATTTATTGACAGAATCTCTACAATCAGAAAAAGATTTATAAAGAACAAACTTAACAATATTACTAAGGGCAAAGTTGCAACATCATACAAAGTAAAACTTTAAAAGTTCAACAACAAACAAAAAAAATTATACAATACCATTTTATATTATTATGTTTGACCACAAAATACTATTAAATAAAAAGATATTATTATGAACAAACGTTTTTTAGTACCGATTATCTTCTTGCTTATTTTTTCGGTAGCATGTAATAACACGCCACTAACCGAACAGCAAAAACTTGAATATGAGATTAGCAAACTTGAAGAAAAACTGCATAACGAAATTGAACCCGATAAAGAAAAAGCTATTGCTATGATTGACAAGTATTTAGATTATACTGAGAAATATCCTGATGATAGTCTATCTCCCGAATATCTTTTTAAAGCTGCAGAAATTGCAATGAATTTTTCTCAGCCGCACAACGCAATCAGATATCTTACACAAATAGAAGATAATTATCTCAAGTATCCCAAATACCCAACAGCTATTTTTTTAAAAGCTTTTATTTATGATACTCATATCGGAGATATCGAAAAATCTAAAGCGTACTATTTAAAATATCTTGAAAAATATCCTAATCACACTTTTGCCACCGATGCCAAAGCTGCAGTTATGTTTATGGGATTAACCGATGAACAGCTTATTGAACTATTCGATGATATGAATAAATATAACTAGTGTTTGCCAAAATGTCCGATAGCTACGCTACTCTCGAAGATTCCGGTTCAAACGCCTATTTTATTGATAAATATTATTTTAAATTATGCAGACAAGCCTGATTGAAGAAATAAGAAAATATCCATTTGTCAGGCTAACTTTAGCATTTATTGTTGGGATATTAATTGCACTAATACTTAAACCTTCAGAGAACATTTTTCTGTTCATCACAGGTATATTAACAGTTTGTGTTATAGTTTTACATTTCTTAAACAAGTTTTCTTTTAACTTCATAAAGGGAATAATCACACATTTAGCTATTATATCTTTTGGGATTTTTTTGACTGTTAATTATATCAGTTCAAACAATAATGAAAACCTCAACGATTACAAGGGTTATATTATTGGAGAGATATCAGAGGATCCCAAAATATCGGAGAAGACTACTACTATTAAGTTAAATATTATTGCCGTAAAAAACAATACAATATGGCAATCTACCGAAGGAAAAACTCTTTTATATATCGAAAATGACGAACGCACACAAACTCTACAAGCAGGACATAAAATAATTTTTAGTCCAGTATTATCAGCAATTGAGAACAAAGGAAACCCAGAGGAGTTTGATTACAAAAAATATTTAACATACAATTTGATTTACAATGCTGATTTTATAACTGGAGATAATTGGCAAGTTTTAGATGATAATTTCAATACAGGTTTCCAGAATAAGATGTTAGGTTTCAGACAAAATCTTATTGCAAGTCTTGAGAAAAATGGTCTTAGCAACGATGAATTGGCAGTTATTTCGGCTCTTGCTTTAGGATATAAAGATAAACTTAGTGATGAAATACGGCACTCCTACTCCTCGTCTGGTGCAATGCACATATTAGCAGTCTCTGGTTTGCATGTTGGAATTATCTACGGTATTTTGTTATTTGTTTTTTCATTTCTTAAAACCAAAAAATTAAAATATCTCAAAACAGGCTTATTAATCATATTTATTTGGCTATATGCCACACTTACAGGCCTTTCGCCTTCGGTAAGCCGAGCAGCCTTAATGTTTAGCATTATGGCTCTTGGTAATTTACAAAATAGATCGGCAGGTTCACTTAATGCAATTGCATTATCAGCATTTATTTTATTGATAATAAATCCTTTAAACATAACTAATATCGGTTTTCAATTGTCGTATGCGGCAGTTATTGGAATAATATTGATTTATCCGAAAATTTACGGTATTCTCGAAGTAAAAAACAAATGGATTGATAAAGTTTGGTCTCTAACAGCAGTTTCGGTTGCTGCGCAAATTGCTACAGCTCCGATAGGACTTTTTTATTTCCACCAATTCTCAAACTATTTTATTCTGGCAAATTATTTATTGATACCAATTTCCACACTTGCAATATGGGTTTGTATATTGGCTTTTATTTTCTCGGGTTTTGGCTTTATAGCTCCTTTTATTATAAAAGTGCTTAGTGTAATTGTAAAAACGATGAACTCGATTAGCGGCGGAATCGAAGCTTTGCCTTTTTCGGTAACTGAAAATATTTATATTAGCACTCCCCAACTTTTTGTACTATATTTTGTGATTATATTTTTAGCAGTTTTCTTTTTTAGCACAAAAAAATATAAACATCTATTTATTGCTCTTAATTTTATAATATTATTTGCAGCTATAAATTTATTTCAGGATATTAAATCCATCAATCAAAAACACCTTATTGTCTATAATATAAACAAAGTAACAGCCGTAAATGTAATTGACAGAAAAGATAATATTCTCTTTGCTAACATTGATTCTGTATCGAATAAACAAATTGAATTTTCGGCAAAAAACAATTGGTTGAAAAAAGGTCTAGATAAAGAAAAATATATTGATTTGTCAAAAACCTCGACATCGCTGCTTTCAAATGTTGCAGTAATTGATAATAAATCGGTGTTTTACAAAAAAAACTTCATTGCTTTTAATGAGCTTCGCATTTTTGTAGCTGATGATAAGTTTTTCCCGATGATATATGATTTCGAAGAAAAAACGAAACTTGACTATGTAATTCTATCTAATAATTCACCTGCTCGATTAAAGGATATCAAAGATGTTTTTGAATTTAAAACAATAATTATAGATAGCAGCAACAGCTTATATCGTAAAGAAGAATGGCTCACTGAAAACAAAGATATTGGCTTAGATATTTTTGATGTTTCGGATAAGGGAGCTTTTATTGTTGATTTGTAATCCAAGATTTTTTAACGTTTCCATAACCGCAAAAGGCGGTTCTCGGTTCACGGTTCTCGGTTCTCGGTTCTCGGTTCACGGTTCTCGGTTCTCGGTTCTCGGTTCACGGTTCTCGGTTCTCGGTTCGCAGTTTTCGGTTCACGGTTCTCGGTTCACGGTTCTCGGTTCTCGGTTCTCGGTTCGCAGTTTTCGGTTCGCAGTTTTCGGTTCTCGGTTTGTACCAAAAAAAGTGAACTGCAAACAAAAACACTGGGGCACAAAATATGTATCGCAAATATTTATCCGTTACTTAACGGTTAATAAACGGCTAAGGTTCTGTATCTATTGCAGCGTAGTAATCTCAAGAAATCGCAAAATCAAGTTTTATCACAATATTTAGCCGTTACTTAACGGTTAATAAACGGCTAAGGTTCTAAATCTCTTGCAACAGAGCAATAACAAGAAATTAAAAAATCAAGTTTTATCGCAAGATTTAGCCGTTACTTAACGGTTAATAAACGGCTAAGGT
>JAQVOR010000172.1 GCA_028702535.1 Bacteroidales bacterium | reverse complement strand
CCAATGAAAATTAGTAATAATGACTCAGATAATGGCTATGTTTATTTGGCTGGTAACGATAGTTATGCCGATTCATTTATTGGTCGTTTCTCGGCGAATTCTGTAGCAGATATCCAAACACAAGTAGAAAGAACTATTACTTACGAAAAAGAACTGACGACTACAGATACTTGGTTAGAAAATGCTTTTGGGTCAGCGTCAAGCGAAGGCGGAGGCTCAAATGGTCATGATGGTGGAGAATCTGATGTTGTTCATTTGGATTACATTAAAACTGATCTCGAAACTTATGGATACACAGTTACTCATGTGAATCAGTCTGGCGGATCAAATCCACAAATATCAACCGCTTTTAATAATGGTATTGGTATTGGCAATTATATTGGACACGGAGATGTTACATTATGGGCAAATACTGAATTTACAAATTCTCAAGTAAATGCTCTGACAAACGAAAACAAATTAGCTTTTATCTGGAGTGTAGCATGTGTTAACGGCGACTTTAATGGAAACACTTGTTTTGCAGAAGCTTGGCTAAGAGCAACCAACAATGGTAATCCAACAGGAGCAATTGCTTTTCTTGGCTCCACAATTAATCAAGCTTGGAATGAGCCAATGACTGGACAAGACGAAATGGTAGATATTCTTATCGAAACATACCCAACTAATATTAAAAGAACCATTGGTGGTTTATCTTTTAATGGAATGTTTAAAATGATTGAAGAAGGTGGACAAGGTCAAGAAACTGCTGATACTTGGACCATTTTTGGAGACCCATCATTAATGGTAAGAACAAAAACGCCTCAAGAAATGGTAATTTCGCATCTTAGTACTTTAAGTGTTGGTCAAACAGAATTTATGGTGAATTGTAATGTTGATAATGCTTTGGTGTCTTTAACAAAATTAGATGGAGACAAAACAGTAATTGTTGGATCAGCCTATGTTTCAGATGGATCCGCAAATATTACAATTATACCGTTTGCTGCTCCAGGAAACATGAAAGTTACCGTAACAGCCTATAATAAAACTACTTACCAAGGAGATGTTTTGGTAATTGTTCCTGACGGGCCCTATGTTGTTACAAACGGATATACTATAAATGATACTGAAGCAAATAATAATGGCCTTGCTGATTTTAACGAAACTATCAAAATCAATCAATCGCTACTTAATGTTGGTGTCGAAATTGCTAATCAAGTTACAGTAGTTGCATCAACAGAAAATACAAATACTACTATCACTGACAATAATGCAGATTTTGAAAATATTGGCGTAGATGAAAATAAAACTATTAATGATGCCTTTACAATTGAAATAGCTAACGGAATTGCAGATCAAGAAGTAATAATGATGAATCTAACATTATCTGATAATGCTGATAATGTTTGGGAATCAAGTTACCCAATTATAGCAAATGCTCCAAAAATGGAACTTACATTTGTAGAGATTGATGATACCGATACAGGAAACGGTAATTACACACTTGATGCAGGCGAGACTGTTAATATTGTAATTGAGGTGCAAAACACTGGTCATGCAATTTCGGAAGCAGGAAGTGTAACAATTTCAACAACAAACGAATATGTAAATATCCAAACCTCATCTGTAAATATAGATGCTCAAGACATTAATACCCCGATAGAGATTGAATTTACTGTTGAAATAATCGAAACTGTACCCACAGGAACATCTATATGTTTTGACTTTGAATTAAATAGCGGAATGTACTCTGCTGCATTAACAAGTTGTTTACCAGCCGGTTTGCAAATCGAAGACTGGGAGTCGGGAACACTCACAACTTATAGTTGGGAAAACACCTCTGCCACGCCATGGACAATTGTAACTGATGTAGTTTATGAAGGTGTAAACGCACTTAAATCAGGATCGCCTACCAGTGGAGCATCTGTATTATTAATAAATCTAAATGTTTTAAATGCTGATAACGTAGAATTTTACAAGAAAGTAAGTTGTAACATAGGATTATGGGGTTATATGTCTGATTACTTAATTTTCTCTATTGATGGCACTATGCAAAATAATTGGAACGGAGAAGTTGATTGGTCATTAGAAACTTACCCCGTTTTGGCTGGTCAACATGAATTATCTTGGTCTTATAAAAAAGAGGGATGGACAGCTGCTGGCAGCAATTGTGCATGGATAGACAATATCAAACTACCTGCTCACCAAACTGCAATAACTATTATTAATGAGCCTACTCAGATTAACGAAAACTCGGTAGAAATTTATCCTAACCCAGCAATAGATATTGCTTACGTTAATGTTAATCTTAAAGAAAACACTAAAGCTAATTTAAAAGTTATAAACTTAGCGGGACAAGTAGTATATGAATACTCGAATAACTTTAATCTGTATAAAGGTGAAAACTCAATTGTGCTTAATACTTCTGATTTTACTAATGGCTTATATATTGTACAGATTGTAACTTCTGACAACACTTATCATAAAAATCTTATAATCAGTAAATAATTCATTTTCCTCAAGTGCCGGACTATACCGGCACTTTTTAATAATACTAGAATGAAAAAAATAATCTTATCAATTTTACTAATTTCTACAATAAGTGTCTTAGTTGCACAAGAAGTTCTTTCTCCAGAATTACAAAGTAAATATCACATGATTTATGCAGATGAGCTTAAAAATCTCAATTTGCGAAATAAAGCATTTGAATCAACACCACCACCGGCTGGAGGAGTTAGAAATATTGCAGAATTTGAAAGAAATCAAGGAGTGATAGTTTCTTATATAATAAGCACTTGGGGGGGCGGAACTTATATAGTAGGTTTTAAAATACCGATAGATTTAATAGCAAATTTATCACAAGATGTTTTAGTATATGTCTTATGTCCATTGGATTTTCAGTCTAATGCAAATTCCGATTTAGAAGCAGGAGATGTGAACTTTAGCAATATTGTGTTTATAGACGCTTGGACAGATTCCGAGTGGGCTCGAGATTATAGCCCTTGGTTTATAGAATATAGTGAGAACAATTGTGTAGGAATAGTTGATTTTCCTTATAATCGTCCACAAAGAACTAAAGATGATAGTATCCCTATAGTTTTAGGAAATTATTTTAATATGGATGTTTTTGGAATGGACCTCGAACACACTGGGGGCAATTACATGACAGATGGTATGGGAATATCTGCTTCATGCGATTTGGTTTATGAAGAGAACTCTGGACTAAGTGAAACAGAAGTATTTAATTTTACCGCAGATTATCTCGGAGCAGATGAGTACTTGCTTGTTCCAGATCCATTAGATGATTACATAGAGCACATTGACTGCTGGGGTAAATTCTTAGATGTTGATAAAATGCTTGTTGCAAGCGTTCCAGCAGATGATTACCGATATGCCGATTATGAAGCAATGGCAGACTATTGGGCAAACCAAACTAGCTCATACGGCAATAAATTTAAAGTTTATCGTACAGCTTGGATGGTGGACAAAAACGCATACACAAATTCATTAATCATGAATAACAAAGTATTCGTTCCATTTAATACTGGCTCACAAGGAGCTTACAATGATGCTGCAGCAATAGTTTACGAAGAGGCTATGCCAGGATATGAAATAATTGGAGTCTCTTATAATAATTGGTATAGTACAGACGCATTACATTGTCGCACACACGAAGTTCCTGATTTTGAAATGTTAAGAATTTCACATTATCCAACACTTGATACAGTTGATTTTCAAACCACTTATGAATTTACCGCCGAAATTTACACATTTAATCATGTAGAGACCATAAATTCTGTAAAGTTTTATTATTCTGTTAACGGAGCTGTTTATCAGCAAACCGACATGATAAATACTTCGGGAAACACTTATTCGGTAAGCATCGATTCTTTTAACCCAAACGAAACAATTTCTTATTATATCGAAGCTACTAATTCTGCCCCAAAAACTGAAACACATCCTTTTATAGGTTTACCTGATCCACATCTATTCTATATCAAAAACTCAAATCAAATTGCCATAGTATCAGAAAACGCTTATGTTAAAGCATTTCCAAATCCTGCAAATAACGAATTATATTTAATTACAAATAACTTACAACCAGACAATTACAGTTGTGAAATATTTGACCAACAAGGGAAACTCGTATTGACCATTAGTAACGATTTTTATTCAAGTGAGTGGGATTTAAGACAAATTGATATTTCTAATCTAAAAAGTGGTTTGTACTTTGTTAGGGCAAGCTCAGAAAAGCAACTAATTACAACAAAATTTATTAAATTATAAGTAGTAAAATCCTAATTTTTGCAATTATTATTATTATTATTATGCAAATAACTTTACCTATTTTTCCTGAGGGCTTAGTCGAGGAATACAAAAAAAGGAGGTAATATTACCTCCTTTTTTTGTATAAAGTATTTGTTAATTTTTAATCAACTTGTAATTGATAGTTTCGGATTCAGTTGTTATTCGGATAAAATACATTCCTGGTAAAAGATCTTCAACTTTGATATCTTCAATTTGTTCAGTTTTAACGTTTAGGTTCTTTCTAATTATTACTTTCCCTTGAATGTCAAGTAAACTATATTTTAATTCACCTTTATAGTTAGTAATACTTAATTGACACTTATTTCGTGTTGGGTTTGGATAGATTTCAAATTTTCCATTGCTTAATGCCTGATTAATATTAGAACAAACACTTACCACAATAATCATTGTATCTGCATCAGAACAGAACTCATTTTCGACATATACCCAGACTTCATAATCTCCTGAGTATGTATAATTTGCAGTAAAGTTTTGCTCTTCGACTCCATCCATCCATAGAACATAATCATAATCTCCTAATAATATATAAGTGTAATCTTCACCAGTACATGCAGGAGCTAATCCTGGAAGATCAACAACTGGGGCTTTATGAACAGTAATAACAACTTGATCCGTAACAGCACTACATAAACCTCCAGCAGGAACGTCAGTCGTAATTGTAAATGTAATATCCGTATTTAGATCTGCAGAATATGGGGTATATACAATCTCAAACGGAGATAATGTGAATACGGAATGATTTAGCACTCCATTACCATTATGTGTAACAGTAACCTCAGTTGCATTACCACCAAATGTATTTCCACTCAAGACAAAATTTGCATTATTACAAGCAATACCGTCTGTAGCAGAAAGCGTAAGACTTGGCGGATTATCACATGAACAATCAACTGTAAATTCAGAACTTACATTTGTACAACCAACATAATCAACAGTTATTAAATATGTTCCATTTGCAACATCTATAAATTGTGTTTCTGACTGGAATGTCAAACCGTCTATAGAATAAGTGTATTCGGTATCTAAAGGCTCAAGAACAGTAATTACACCAGTTCCACCTGCTCCATTACAAAGAACTTCAACAATTGGAACAGCAGGAATAGCATTAACAGTAATTGTCTCTGGATTAGAAGTCGCAGGACTGTTTGTTACACAAGTCTCAGAAGACATCATTTTACAATAAACATTGTTACCATCAGCAAGTAGCGAAGTACTAAATATATTTGAATCTGGAGCACCAACATTAACATCATTCACAAACCAAGTAAAAGATGGCGTATCTCCGCCATTTTCTGAAATTGCAGTAAATGTTACAGTTGAACCTGCACAAATGGTAGTAATGTCTGCAACAATACTTACATCAGCATTTAGAATTGGGTTAATACTCATGTTAACAGAATTTGATGTTGCAGGATTTCCCGAAACAC
>JAQVOR010000047.1 GCA_028702535.1 Bacteroidales bacterium | reverse complement strand
GCAAGGAAAAAGAAATACCTCTGCGGCTCTCTGCGAAAACACTCTGCGGCACTCTGCATTTAAAAAACAATCTGCGTAATCTGTTTTTTGTTAACATTATGTTTTTCCTTATATTTGTAATATGAAAGCAAAAGCAATAATACTTATTTCTATTGTCTTTACAGTGTTTTTGTTGGGCTGCACAACAAATTCATTAAAGTCAGGAATTACTGGCACATTGCAATATGGAGAAGGTAATTGCGTATTCGATGCGAATTTTAGAACGTACACGCCATATTCTGGATATGTTTTTTTTGTAAATAAAGCAGTTAAAGATACTACCTCTTTGTCCTTACCCGCACTACTCTCAATTTCGGACAGTACAAATTGTAATGTAGGAAAATTTAAACAAAAACTCGAAGTCGGTGTATATTATCTGTGTATTAGAGAATATCTTTATTTACATGAGGATAACTTTTTTACCATAAACCCAAATGAAACCACAGAGCAAAACTTTTGGACTTTTAAATGTATTTAAAATCTTAAATTTCAATAATATTAACTAATTTATTATCTTTGATAAATCAAAAAAACATAAAAACATGAAAGAATACGAATATAGCAAAGCTCCATCAAAAGGACTTATAGACTCACAACTGTCTGAATTAAAGAAAGATACTAATAAATTAAAGAATAAAGAAGTTTTACTGCAATTACTGAATTGTATTGATCTTACAAGTTTAAACACAACCGATACAACTGAGAAGATTAAAGCAATGACTCAAAAAGTTAGTGGTTTTTCTTCAAATTTTCCTCAGTATAAAAATGTTGCAGCTATTTGTGTATATCCTTCATTAGTACCAATAGTGAAAGGAAATCTCACAGCAAAAAATGTCAAGATTGCTGCTGTAGGTGCAGGTTTTCCGTCTTCGCAAACATTTGTTGCAGTTAAAGCTGCAGAATGCGAATTAACTGTTCATAAAGGTGCTGATGAAATTGATATTGTTATTTCGGTTGGTTCGTTTCTTGAGAAAAACTACAATAAAGTAGCTGCCGAAATACAGATAATTAAAGAATCTATCGGCGATGCTCATCTTAAAGTAATTTTAGAAACAGGCGAACTTCTGAATACTGACAATATCCACCTTGCAAGTATTATTGCAATGGAAGCAGGTGCCGATTTTATTAAAACATCTACAGGAAAAACATCTGTTTCGGCAACACCCGAAGCTGTTTATACAATGTGCTCTGCAATAAAAGATTATTACGCAAAAACAGGTCGCAAAGTTGGCATTAAACCTTCTGGTGGAATGTCGGTAAGCGAAGATGCCATTATTTATTATCAAATAGTTAAAAAAGTTCTTGGTAACGAATGGCTAAATAATAAGTTGTTTAGATTAGGTGCATCGCGTTTAGCAAATAGTATTCTAACTGATCTTAATGCTCTTGAAGGGAAAAAAGATGAGATTAAATATTTCTAAATTATTTGTCTGTCTATAATGTTCTCTAACTGCGTTATACTCACCTTGATTATTAGCCATTTGCAAAACTAAACTCCTGACAACAACGGTTCGCAAGCCTTGTTCTCGCACATTTTGAATCAGACATTTGATTTTTTTAATAAACATTTGAGCCGAAAATTGTTATTTCTTAACTCGTTAATGCGAAAAAAACAAATGCTATTTTGGAGGTGTTAAATTTTATATTTATGGAGTAAATATAGTCTGCTAACTAAGAACAGAAGACTGTGAACCGATTAACCGTTTCCCTATTTATCTCGTTCAATAACGTAGTCAACTAGTTTAGATAAAGCAGATTTTGCCTTATTATTTGGTAAGTCTGCGAGCATTTTATTTGCAATATTTTTGTAATCAAGCATTATATTATTTGAAAGCAGAATTCCATTATTATTTTTTACCATATTTATAATAAATTTTTGTCCCCCCTCGCAATATGCCGCTTTTTCCCAATAGTATAGGAGAATTTTTTTATCATTTTCGCTTAAGCTTCTCCAAGTCATAATAAGAGGTAAAGTTACCTTACCTTCTTTTATGTCAACTCCGACTTCTTTACCAGTATTATTACTTCCAGTATAATCTAATATATCATCTTTAATTTGAAAAATCATTCCCAGAATCTCGCCAAACTCAGTAATTGTTTTTATTTGCTTTTGGTTTGCACCGCCTGTATAAGCACCCGCTTCGCAACTTACAGACATTAAAGCTGCAGTTTTATTTTTAATGATTTCGAAATATTTATTTTCGTCAATATCGAAATTTTTGCTTTTATCCATTTGTTGTAATTCACCTAAAGAAAGGCTCATAATTGCAGGAGTAATTATATCGAATAAATGATATTCATTATTATCCGTAGCCAATTTCATTGCTTTAGCAAAAAGATAATCTCCAGTAAGTACTGCTGTTTTATCATCCCACTTGCTGTTTAAAGTTGTTTTCCCACGTCTTAAATGAGCTTTATCGACAACATCATCATGCAATAAAGTAGCAGTATGCATAATTTCAATTAAAATAGCGGCATTATGTGTAGATTGTGTGGGAGCACCAAATAATCGAGCACATAAATAAACAAGTACTGGCCTTATTCTTTTACCTTTAGATTTAAAAATATAATCTAAGATTTCTTTTACAACCAACTCAGAATCTCCTGCAACATTATTTAATGTTTGTTCGAAAATTTCGAGATCGGATTCTATTTCATTTGTAATCTGTTTAAAATTCATATATTTGTTTAAAAACACAAAAATAATATTTTGTTATTCAAAAACAGAACATTATTGCAAATCTATTCATCAAACTTGTAATCTGTATAAACATAAACTTTATTTAGAACAAAAAAACAGCTAACTTTGTTTAATATTAAAAGTAGTGCAATGACAAAAATTAGAGTAACAAAGATGTTTGAGTTCGAGATGGCTCATGCTTTACATAATTACGATGGCTTATGTCGAAATATACATGGACACACTTATAAGTTATCTGTAACTGTTATTGGAAAACCCGAAGTGGATAATCAATCCGCAAAAATCGGTATGGTACTGGATTTTGGACTGTTAAAGCAGATTGTAAAACCCAATATTGTTGATAAATACGATCATAGCGTTTTGCTTAACGATAAAGAAGAAACCGAATATTTTGAGCAAGAAAATAAACTTTTTAAACGGATTCATATTGTTGATTTTCAACCAACTGCCGAAAATATGGTAATCCATTTTGCAAATATTATCAAACCTCTGTTGCCTAAAAACATACAGCTTTACAGTGTGAAATTGCACGAGACAACAAATTCTTATGCCGAATGGTATGCCTCTGACCAAAATGAATAGAATAAAAAACATCATAATGGAGAATACACAAATGAAAAACGGTTTTGGCAAAGCACTTGCCGAAATGGGAGAAGATCACAAAAATTTAATAGTCATCGGCTCTGATATTACAAAATCAGTAGGAACAGATTTATTTAAAGAGAAATTTCCAGATCGATTTATTTCCTTAGGGATTGCCGAACAAAATGCAGCAGCAGTTTCGGCTGGACTTTCATTATCTGGTAAAATCCCCGTTTTTTCGACTTATGCAGTTTTTTCAGCAATGAGAGCAACCGACCAAATAAGAATTTCGCTTTGTTATAATAATATTCATGCAATAATTGGAGGTGCACATGCTGGAGTGTCTGTTGGTCCCGATGGCGCAACTCATCAGGCACTTGAAGATATTGCGGTAATGAGATCTTTGCCAAATATGTGTGTATTGTCGCCATGCGACGAAAATCAAACCAAACTCGCTACAATTGCTGCTATTACAAAATTAAATTCCCCAGTTTATATTAGATATGGCAGAGAAGCTGTTCCTAATTTTACTTCTTTAAATGATGATTTTACAATAGGTAAAGCACAAATTTTAAAAGAGGGTAAAGATATTAGCATTATTGCAACAGGTTCTATGGTTTGGACGGCTTTATTAGTTGCTAATCAATTAAAAGAAAATGGTTTTTCAGCAGATGTAATTAATATACACACTATCAAACCAATTGATAAAAATGCAATAATTAATTCGGCAAAAAAGACAGATAAAATTATAACAATAGAAGAGCATCAAATAAATGGCGGATTAGGAGGTGCAGTTGCAGAAGTTTTATCACAAAATTATCCTACAAAAATGAAAATATGTGGAATGCCCGATAGTTTTGGCGAATCAGGAAAACCGCATGAGCTCCTTAAACTTTACAAGCTTGATGCAGATAGCATCTTAATAAACTGTTTACAACTTATAAATGAATAAATTTCAAACATTAATATTATTAGGATTAATTCCATTTTTATTTTCATGCAGTGGAGCTAATTCAACAGACAAAATAAATACAGCCACAAATCACTATATTAATGATTCTATTGATACAGTTATCGTAAAAAACGAAGCTCAATATCCTGATATTGATAAAAGATATTTGCTTGGAAAAATAAATCCACAAAACGACTCTTTATTTGTTGTTGTACCGTCAAAATATTGTTTAATGAGGACAGAATATCTTCACAAAGATGCACTTGAACCATTTATTGCAATGTACGAAGCAGCGGCAATGGAAGGAATAAACCTTGGTATAATTTCAGCTTATCGCAATTACGAAACACAAGCTTGGCTTTGGAATTCACGATATGTAAATTCATCTAATCCAACAGTAGCAGCAAAAACGGCACTTAAATATATTGCTATGCCGGGCACTTCTCGTCATCACTGGGGAACAGACATCGATATGCTAAACACAAAATTAAATTTCTTTGAAACCGAAGAAGGCAAAAAAGCTTATAAGTGGATGTGTGAAAATGCTCCAAAGTATGGATTTTATCAGGTATATACTCAAAATAGAATTGTTGGTTATAACGAAGAAAAATGGCATTGGTCATATATTCCAGTTGCAAAAGAATTTCTAAAACAATATCGAGCAAAAATATCTTACGAAGAATTTGTTGGCTTTAACGGGTGCGAACTTGCTGATACACTTAATGTTATAGATGATTATGTGTTTGGAATTGATAGTGTGTTGTTAAGATCTTTATAAAAGTTGAATGTTTTTAGGTAAGAAAAATAATTGCGATAATATTTAGTACAATTCATTTTCAAATTTCTACGCTACCCACTCTATTTATTAGTGTTATTCCCACCATTCTTGCATATCCATGTTAATTTTTATTACTTCAATATTACAGTTTGTATTATTGCTTGCGTCATTTTCCCATTCCTTTACATGGTCTTTATTTAAGCGTCCAATCCAAACCGCCCAAAATAAAAACACATAATAATCTGTCGTTTCATTTTCTGTAATAGACACATTGTTCCCTTTCAAGTCTTTTAGTTTAGTTGTTAAATCTTTCATTACGAGCAAAGAATCATACTCAAACTGACTCTCTTTAGTAAGTGACAAAAGAAAAGAAAATGCTTGAGCATTACATTGAGATTCCTCTCGATACTTGAGTAAGTTTCCATTCTTGTCAAAAACCATAATGTCAGGAATTGATTTTGCATAACTTAGATTGTTTATTGCCCATATCCAATCTTCTTGATTAAAACAATAAATATTGTCCTGCGAAAGTTCTTTTTTCTTAGCACATTTTAAAATACTCTTTTCGTTTTCTGTTTTCGGATTTTTTAATCCGTAAAAAACTTTTAAAACAGTCATTTTACAGCCAGTAAAAGTCAACAATGAAATAGTTATTATTGTCAGTAATAATTTAGTTTTTGTCCTTTTTATTTTGTTAAAATTTATCATGTTTGTCTTTTTAACATTAAGTATAACGGTTATAGCAATGTGTTGAGCAGAACAAAACAGAATCCATTGTCTTTCTTGCACTTAGAGATTATCAAACCCTTATTATTAAATTTCCATATTGTAAAGATAAACAAAATTTAAAATAATTATCAACGCAATTTTGCAAATTTTCGCAAGTGAGATGTTTTTTAAAGTTCTTGCAAAGACTATTCATTGATTTGCCTTAATCTTTAGCAATTTACATCAATATGAACTTTAAAAATTATACCGAACTCAGGTTAATACTGAAAACCACCACTTGGTGTTTTCTTCGTCCCAAATGGCACGCACTTCACGGTCGTCAAAAAAGCGTATAGATATTTTCCCCTTACTCATATTTTTATTTTCAAACTTAGTTTGTAATGTTGCTATGTCTTTTTTATAAATTATCTCTCAACAAATTTAGTAAATAAATATCAACACAACAGGCAATGCTTAAAAAAACTTTTTATTATTTTTTATTACACAATTACATTAAGCGAGCTTGGTAAAATACTAATTTCATAAGGTGTGCTTCCAATAATTTCGCCATCTGTTTCGGCAAAAATTGGCTCTTTAGATTCGATTTTGAAGCCTTTAGTTTTAAAAGATTTAATCCCTTTAATCTCAAGTATTGTAGAATTATATAACTTATGCACTTTAGTTATAATCTTATGTTTGGGCATGTTTTGATATATTGTAACATGTAAATATCCATCATCAATTATTGCATCAGGTGTTTGTATCATTCCTCCACCTGAGTATTTTCCATTACCTATGCTAATTGATAAAAACTGCCCTTCAAGTATCTCATCATTAATATATATTTTTAAATGCCAAGGTTTATATTTAATAAGGCTTTTTAGCAGGCTTATTAGATAAGCAAATTTTGTTCTGCGACCTCGTTGTTTCATTTCGTTAGTTGCTTTTACAACTGTTGAATCGAAACATAAACCTGCAATATTTATAAAATATGCCGATTTTTGTTCTCCATCGGAGCTATATTTTATTTTCCCAACATCTTGAACTCGAGAAGGACAATTTACCAATCTTTCCATTTCTTCTTTGTAGTCGGGTTTCATATCGTAATAGCGTGCCCAGTCGTTACCTGTCCCCATTTGTATTAAACCAAGATAAATTTCGAGAGTTGGTACAGCTTTTTGCTTAAAAATGCCGTTTGTTACTTCATTTACCGTACCATCGCCACCTACTACGATAAATTTTCGATATGATTCCAATATTTTTTGAGAGACAATTTCTTCAGCGTGTCCTACATGTTCAGTAAATGCAAAATCATACTCAATACTGTTGGTTTTCAGCATGTTTACTATCTTAGGCCACTCAAGATTGCCTCCTTCATTACCAGCATTCGGATTTATAACGAAGAAATATTTTGTATTTATTTGTTGTTCCAATTCATTAAATTTTTAGCAATTTTACAATATTTGTATGAATATACTAAATTTTATTCAAAGTATTTTTAATAAGTTGATACTAAATCGTAGATTTGTATTTATTTAAGACAATAATATTATGACAAAAAAAATTAAATTAATCAAAACTTATAAGATTCTAAAGACTTCTCCTGAAGACAAAAATTTACAAGAAATTCAAGAGTATAACATTACAGGAAATCTCATTTACAATAAGGAATTTGACGAAACAGGCTCTGCTGTTTTTGAAGTAAGTGCACAATTTGACGAAACAGGGAAACCAATTAACGAAAAAAGCATGAATTATTTAGATGATATCGAAGAAATCATATCGTATAAATATAATGATAAGGGTAAATTGATAAGTGAAAAAACAGAAAACAAACAAGGCTGGACATCTATTAAAAAATACGAAAGGCAAAACGATGGAAAAACTGTTAAAGTATCACTTTTAGATGAAGATGATGAGCTTGAAGAAATGAATATTGTTGAGCTTAACGAAAAAGGAGATATCGTTTACAACAAGCATTTTGATGAAAACGAGAAACAAAAAGAGGTTGTCAAAAATTCGTATGATGATAGTGGAAAACTAATCTTGCGCGAAGAGTTAGACCATAAAAACAGACCAGAAAAAGTTCATCATTATTATTATACTGATGCTGGAAATATAAGTGCGGTGAAAACGCTTAACAGAAAAGGTAAAACAATTGATTGGGTAAAAATTGAATTTGATGAAAATGAAAAACCAGTTGAGCAATTTGCTATGTCGGGAGCAAAGATTAAGTTTATTTATAATGATGATGGTTCTATTACTGAATTAAAACTGGGGCCTGGAGGCGAAGAGCTAAGTCGTGTTACAAATTATTTTGATGAGGACAAAAACCTTGTAAAAGAAGATTATGGAGATTATATTATTGTTTATGAGCATGAGTTTTTTTAGATATTTGTGTTTGTCCATAAAATAGCTGTTTAAATTAGGTTATAAATAAATTACTATATAAAATGAATGTACTAATTTTAGGATCTGGGGGTAGAGAAAATGCAATTGCATGGAAATTAAGGCAAAGTGCTTTGATAAATGATATTTTTGTTGCTCCAGGAAACCCAGGAACTGATCTGATTGCAACAAATTTGTCTATCGGAGTAAATGATTTTGATAAAATTGCCGAAGCTATTAAAATTGAAAAGATAGACATGCTTGTAGTGGGACCCGAAGCCCCATTAGTAAACGGAATAACAGATTATTTTAGATCAAAAACTGATTTTTCTAATCTTAAAATTATCGGGCCATCCAAGAAAGCAGCTCAACTAGAAGGCAGCAAAAACTTTGCAAAAGAATTTATGCACAAGTACAAAATACCGACCGCTAGATATTTTACTGCAAAAAAAGAAAACTTTACTGAAGCTGTCGAATTTATAAAAATCTTAAAGCCTCCTTATGTACTGAAAGCAGACGGATTAGCTGCCGGAAAAGGAGTTTTAATAATTGAAGATTATGATTCAGCTTTAACTGAACTTGACAATATGCTTTCTGGAAAATTTGGAGATGCAAGCAAGAAAGTCGTTATCGAAGAGTTTCTGGATGGTATTGAACTTTCTGTTTTTGCTGTAACTGACGGTAAAAACTATGTGTTATTACCCGAAGCAAAAGACTATAAAAGAATAGGCGAAAATAATACTGGACTTAATACAGGTGGAATGGGAGCCGTTTCTCCGGTTCCTTTCTTTAAAACCGATTTTAAAACCAAAGTTATAGAAAAAATTGTAAAACCAACTATATTTGGACTGGAGTCTGAAAACATGGATTATGTAGGATTTGTTTTTATTGGCCTTATTAATGTTAATGGAGAGCCTTATGTTATTGAATATAACGTTAGAATGGGAGATCCCGAAACCGAAGTGGTATTATTACGTTTAAAAACTGATTTTGCAAAAATACTTGATGCTACATGTAGTAAAACCCTTCAAAATATTAAAGTAGAATTTAAAAATGACGCAGCTGCAACAATAATGCTCGTTTCGGGAGGATACCCTGATGAGTATGAAAAAAATAAAGAAATTTTTGGACTAGATTATCAAGGGGCAAGTGTTTTGTTTCATGCAGGGACTAAAAAAGAAGGCGATAAAATTCTTACAAATGGAGGTAGAGTACTTGCCGTTAGTTCGCTTGGAAAAGATATGTTTTGTGCATTAACTCAGTCATATAAGACAATAGAAAAAATTAGTTTCGATAAAATGAATTATAGACATGATATTGGATTTGAACTAAAATGATAAAACTTGTAAAAGCGAATAACCCAGTTAACTTTGCGTTAATGTTCTTTTTGATGCTTACAGTATGGGCGTTTAAGTTCTATTATATGCCAACCGAAATCGAAACGTACGAGTTAAGCAATTACTTTCTTCCACAATTCCCCGAAACTGTTTTTATGAAATACTTATCAGCGGTTTTATCATTTATGCTATATTATGGGTTCGCATTAATTATTATAAAGATTAATTCAAACTCAATAATAATTGAAAATGCTTATCAAGCACCCGGAATTGTATTTGTTTTACTTACTGGTTTTTTTATAAATGCTCAGAGAGTGCTGCCCGAAACAATAGCATCTATAATTCTCTTTTTTGCCATTATTAGAATATTTGGTACTTATCAAAAACTATCTACAAACAAATATGTTTTCGATGCAGCTATACTTGTCGCCATAAGTTCTCTGCTTGTGCATAAGTTGATTTTTGCTATTCCACTAATACTTATTGTACTTATCATTATTAAACCTATCAAAGTAAAAGAGTTCATTGTTTTTTTTACAGGGATTTTGATTACATACATTGTGGTAATAACAATTATATGGCTTTTAGGAGATTTAGATTCGGTATATCAAACCGTACTTTCGGCAATGAAATTTAAATATACTGATTTTAAGTATGTCGCACTTAATTATATAGTGTTTTTGCCAATTATAATTTTATCTTTAATAGCTATAATTTCAAAGTTTACAATTGATACCCCAAAAAAAATCTCAACACGAAGATTTCAAACATCAATTGTTTTGATACTTGTAGTTTTATCTTTATTTTTTCTTGGCCCATACTCAACAAACGAATCGGTAATACTCTTATTCCCTTGGCTTTCTTTGTTGATTTCTAATGTTCTTATAAATGCAAAAAAGATTTTTGTTTCAATAATTTTTGGAGGTCTTATCCTCTCGTTAGTTGCTGTTCAAATTGTTCAAATTGCGTACTATTTGTCTTTATATTAAAATAATACTTATGTTTACAAAACTCTCATCTTAAATTAAAATAAATATTTCTCAAATACGTTAGCAATAACATAATGGCTAAAGCAAAAATATACCGACAAAAAAGAAAGTGGAAATACTTATTGTTTCTGTTCGCAATAGTTATTGGAGGACTTTCATTATGGTATACTAACTCACTAATGACAAAGCTATCTTTAGAAGAGCGAAAGCGAATAGAGTTATGGGCAGAGGCTACTCAACAACTAATAAATTCAGACCCAGAACAGGATGTTAACTTTTTATTTGAAGTTTTGAGAAACAACGAAACAATACCAGTACTATTAGTGGATATGGAAGACAATATTTTGTCGTACAGAAATATCGACTCAGTTAAAATGGCAAACCACAAATACAAAACTGAAAAACTACAAGAATTTAAAACTAATCAAAAAGACCACTTTGTTATTAAAACAGAGGATGGAATACCGCTAAATAAAATTTTTTACTCCGATTCTTTGTTGCTTAAAAAATTACACTATTATCCATATATTCAACTAGGAATAGTATTCCTATTTATTTTTATGGCGTATCTAGCTTTTAGTGTCTCTCGCAAGGCCGAACAAGACCAAGTGTGGCTCGGTATGTCAAAAGAAACAGCACATCAATTAGGAACTCCAATCTCATCGCTGATGGCATGGGTCGAAATTCTTAAAGAAACAGATACAGGTAAAGGGTTTTCTGCAGAACTTGAGAAAGATGTTCAACGTCTTGAGAAAATTGCTGAAAGATTTTCTAAAATAGGAAGTCAACCACAACTTGTACCAATAGGTCTGACTAAAACAATTGAAAACTCTTTAAATTATTTAAGAACAAGGGTTCCAAAAAGTATTGAAATAATTGCTAATTTTCGTGATTATAAAGACCTTATAATTCCGCTAAATCAGGAATTGTTCGAGTGGGTAATTGAAAATATATGCAAAAATGCTGTCGATGCGATTGGAACAAAAGGTAAAATAAAAGTTGCATTAGAACAAAATTCAAAAAAGATATTCATAGATATTACGGATACAGGGAAAGGCATCCCTAAATCAGCTTTTAAAACAGTTTTTAGCCCTGGTTACACTACAAAAAGTAGAGGTTGGGGGCTGGGACTTTCGTTAGTTAAAAGAATTATTGAACAATATCACAATGGAAAGGTTTTCGTAAAACACTCCGAACTTGGAGTTGGTACAACTTTTAGAATAGTACTTAAAAAATCAAAATAGTATCGGTAAAAAAACAGGTCCCTCTTATTAATTAGCAGCTCTAATCATTATTATGTTATATAAATTAATTATAAACAAGCTTTAAATCTAAGCAATTAAAGAAAATTTACATTATTAGTGTTAATAATTTACTTTTTTTTTAAGTTTTAAATATGTTTTTATAACTTTGCACGAAAATTTTTTTTGACAATTGTGAATTATTTAAGTCAATATATCGTACCATTTCATGGTTTAGGCAACAAAGAACATGTTTTTAATTTTGTTGTTACAGATGAGTTTTTTAAACACTTTGAAGATGATACCATAAATGGCGGAAATATTAATGTTAATTTGAAAGTATTAAATAATATAAATTCGCTACAATTGATAATTGGTCTTAAAGGCAAACTTAAGGTGCTTTGTGATAGATGTCTTGAATATTATGATCAAGAGATTGATTTTAGGGACTTTGTGATGGTTGAATTTGGTGAAGAGACAAATTTTGATACTAATCAAGAATGTGTTTTTCTAAAAAAAGGTGAGACAGAAATAAACATTGCACAATTAATTTATGAATTTACACATTTTGCCTTACCTTTGCAACATTATCACCCTGATACAAAAACAGGGGAAACAGGCTGTAATAAAGAAATGTTAGATTTGATAAATAAATATCTGACAGTTGAAAATGATGATATTATTGATCCCAGATGGGAAAAATTAAAAGAAATTAAGAATAAAAATTAAATTAAAAATTTTATAACAATGGCACATCCAAAAAGAAAAACATCAAAACAAAGAAGAAACAAACGTCGTACGCATTACAAAGCGGCATTTCTTACATTAGCAAAATGTTCTAATTGTGGAACAACTGTTCGGTATCATCATGTTTGTCCTGAATGTGGATATTATAAAGGGAAACTGGCTATTGATAAAGAACCCATTGCAGTCAACTAATTGTTGATGAATATTGGTTTAGACATAATGGGAGGAGATTTTGCTCCCAAACAAACTTTGAAAGGAGTGGTTCTTACTTTAAACGAACTCTCTGACAAAGATAAACTTTTCCTGTTTGGTCAGGATGATATTATTGTTGAATATCTTAGCCAGCAGAAAATTTGTTTTGATAGAGTTGAAGTAATTAATTGCTCTCAAATTATCGAAATGGGAGATGAGCCCATTAAAGCAATTAAAGAAAAAAGAGACTCTAGCATCGTTAGAGGTTTCGAGTATCTTAAAAACGAGCTTATAGATAGTTTTGTTAGTGCAGGTAATACTGGAGCAATGATGGCGGGGGCAACACAAATTATTGGTGTCGGCAAAGGCGTTATTAGACCTGGAATATCTTCTTATTATCCTAACAATTTAGGGCACAATAATTTATTGCTTGATGTTGGTCTTAATCCAGATACAAAACCAGAGGTACTTGTACAATATGCTCAGATGGGGCAACTCTTTGCCAAACATGTGATGAAAATTGATAAGCCTAAAGTGGGACTATTAAATATCGGAAGCGAAAAATCAAAGGGCACTGCAAACACTAAACTTGTATATAATTTGCTTGAAGCAGATAATACCATCAATTTTATTGGAAATATCGAAGGAGGAAATATTTATAGAGCGGATATGGTAGATGTTGTCGTGTGTAATGGTTTTACTGGCAATGTTGTACTAAAACAAGCAGAATCATTTTACAAAATCCTTAACGAAAGACATATTTCAGATTCATATTTCGAAAATTACAACTATGAAAATTATGGTGGAACCCCTATTTTAGGCATTCCAAAACCTGTAATCGTTGGACACGGGGTTAGTAGTGATATTGCAATAAAAAACATGATATTATTATCAAAAAAACTTATTGAATCTAATATCGCTGAAATAATAATTAAACATTTTAGTTATGGCACAAATTAAAGCTGCAATTACTGGTATTGGTGCTTATGTACCTCCTTATGTACTAACTAATGAAGAGTTAGCAAAAATGGTTGATACCACTGATGAGTGGATAATGGAACGTATAGGTATTAAAGAACGACATATACTTTTAGAAGAGGGAAAAGCTACTTCGGATATGGCAACCGAAGCTGTCAAACAATTGTTAGAAAAAACTGGAACATCGGCCGACGAGGTTGATATGCTTATTTGTGGAGTGGTTACTCCTGATATGCAGTTTCCTGCTACCGCAAACATTATATGCGATAAAGTGGGAATTAAAAACGCTTTTGGTTATGATGTCAACGCAGGTTGTTCTAGCTTTTTGTTTGCTTTAATAACCGCATCAAAATTTGTTGAAAGTGGTTCGCATCGTAAAGTTGTAGTAGTAGGAGCTGATAAAATGTCTTCGATTGTTGATTATAATGATCGCAATACATCGCCAATCTTTGGAGACGGAGCTGGTGCCGTAATGCTTGAGCCTGACACAACCGGATTGGGCTTAATCGACTCAATTATGCACGTTGACGGTTCGGGAAGACAACATCTGCATCAAGTTGCTGGTGGTTCTTTACGCCCAGCTACTTTTGAAACTATTCTTCGTCGCCAGCATTTTATTTATCAAGAAGGACAGCCCGTGTTTAAAGCTGCCGTCTCAAATATGGCAGACGTTTCAACTAGAATGATGGAAAGATATAATTTGACAGCAGAAACTTTAAAATATTTAGTGCCTCATCAGGCAAATATGAGAATTATCGAAGCAACGGCACGTCGTATGGGCATACCAAAAGAACGCGTTATGCTTACAATTGCAAAATATGGTAATACAACATCGGCAACCATCCCTCTTTGCCTTTGGGAATATGAACATGACCTAAAACCCGGAGATAATATTATTATTGCTACTTTTGGTGCTGGATTTGCATGGGGCTCAACTTATATTAAGTGGGCTTATGATGGTAGTAAAGTAGCGAAAGACTAGTTTATTGTTTGACAATTTCTAAGTTGCAAAATGTCATTTAAAAGATTCTTCGAAGTAGAACCTTTTGCTTGTATGGATTTGAGTTGAGTTTTAATTTCGGATATACTTGAGCCATCTTGAAGACAATCGAAAAGCTTATTTATTTCTAATAATATTAAAAAGTGCTTTTCTATAGATTCTTTTATAATTTCCGAATCAATTGTGCCTTCTGAAACTAATCCTATATATAGGCTTTCTGTCCACAATCCACTTAATACCAATGCACTTATTCCGTATTTTTCGTTGGAGGCTAACATTATATTGCCCGCATTTAACAAACTGTCGGTAATTCTAAAAAGCTCGGTACGATTATTCAAATTTTCTTCTACTAATGGAACAACTGAATTAAATTCTTTTGAGCCTACTGCAAGTTTTTGTGCAAGAGTGTTTACCGCCTCAAGATAATCCATACAAAGTTGAACTCTTTCAAAATGTCTAACATAACCTAAGTCAGCAATATACATACCTAATACAAAGGCTGTTTGTTTTGTACTTTGATACAATCCAACCGATTTATAAGGTAAAAGTATATCTTTATTAAAATCGGTGTGCATAATCGCAATAGTTTTGCTCACTTCAGAATAATTAGGAATTTGAGCATAAATACTATCAAAACTCTCAAAATTATTTGTGTATTCAACATCTCTGAATTCTTTTTTCATTTTTTCATATTCTTCAGAATTAACACACGATAAGGATAATAATAGATGCGAAATCAAGAAAAAAATGAATATATAATATCTGAAAATTTTCTTTTTCATAATTCAAAACTAAATAATTTTTTCATTATTATAAACATTATTATCCGATAAAAATATTAAGATACTTCTCAACTGTATAATTTAATGTTTTATTTTTATCGAACAATAGTGAATTTAAAACAAAAAGTAGAGCTTTAATACAAAACTCTACTTTTTCAACCAAACCAATTTATTATTTTATTTTCTATTCATTTTCGCATCCATGCTTAAAGTTGCGTGCGGAACAGCTTTAAGCCTTTCTTTAGAAATAAGCTTACCAGTTTCACGGCAAACACCGTAAGTGCCTGTTTCAATTCTCATCAATGCTGCTTGAAGATGCTGAATAAACTTTGCCTGCCTTTGAGCAATTTTTCCAATTTCTTCTTTTGATAAAACATTAGCTCCTTCTTCCAAAACTTTAAAAGTTGGAGAAGTATCCATTATGTCATTGGTATCTTCATGACTAAGTAGGCTTTTATAAAGATCATAATCTTTTTGAGCCTTCTCAAGTTTTTTTAAAATAAGCTCTTTAAATTCTTGTAGCTCTTCTTTACTATATCTGATTTTTTCTTCTTCGCTCATAGCTATATTGTTTAATTATTACACTTTTCTATTACTAACTCTGTTTCAAAATTATTAACTTCTACGGTAAAAGAATTATTTTGTTCCATTTTTTTCACTATTTCTATCGAATTACCTAATGTTTGAGAGCAGATATACTCGCTATAGTTCTTAATTGAAGCATCTAAGTCTTTGTGAGACTGAATATTAATGTTTATTTTATCAGTTACATCAAATCCAGAATCTTTTCTAATATTTTGAATTCTGTTTACAAATTCACGTGCGATACCCTCTTCTATTAATTCAGGACTTAAATTAATGTCAAGAGCAATGGTTATTTTGCCTTCGTTAGTAACAAGCCATCCTGGAATATCTTCAGAGATAATTTCTACGTCTGCTACACCAATTTTTATAGTTTGATTTTCAACTGATAAATTGAATTCGTTTTCTCGCTCAAGCTGAACAATATCTTTTTGGCTCATGTTCATTATTGCGGCGGCAACTTGTTTCATTATTTTACCATACTTAGGGCCTAGAATTTTAAAGTTTGCCTTAATAGATTTAACTAAAATGTCCGAAGAGTCTGAAATAAATTCGACTTCTTTAATATTAGTTTCTGTCATTATTATTTGCTGAACCTTTGTAATTTGTTCAACAAATGTGTCGTTTACAACAGGAATCATTATTTTTTGCAGTGGCTGTCTTACTTTTAGACTAACTTTACGCCTTAAACTTAAAATCATCGAAGATATTGTTTGTGCCATTTGCATTCTTTCTTCCAACATTTTATCGATAAATGTTTCGTTGATTTCAGGAAAATATGAAAGATGAACAGATTCATAATTTTCTTTTCCAGTAACATTATTCAAATCTCTATAAAGCTTATCCATATAAAATGGGGCAATGGGCGAAGCTAATTTTGTAACAGTAACCAAGCATGTGTAAAGAGTTTGGTATGCAGATATTTTATCGTCATCATATTTAGCTCCCCAATACCGTTTTCTGCCAAGGCGTACGTACCAATTGCTAAGATGGTCGATAACAAAATCTTGAATTAGTCTGCCTGCTTTTGTGTTTTCATAGTTTTCATAAGCATTTTGTACATCTGTAATTAACGAATTTAGCAAACTTAATATCCAGCGGTCAAGTTCTGGTCGTTTGTTGAACTCTATCTCAGCTTCTTTATATATAAATTGGTCGATATTTGCATATAAAGCAAAGAAATTATAAATATTGTAAATCGTTCCAAAAAATTTACGTTTTACTTCATCAACTCCCAAGATATCGAATTTTAGATTATCCCAAGCTTGAGCATTTGTAATCATATACCACCTTAATGGGTCTGCTCCGTATTCTTCCATAGTTATAAACGGATCAACCGCATTACCAAGCCTTTTAGACATTTTATTACCGTCTTTGTCAAGTACCAAACCATTCGAAATAATATTCTTAAATGAAACAGTATCGGAAATCATTGTTGCAATTGAGTGCAGCGTAAAAAACCAACCTCTTGTTTGATCAACTCCTTCGGCAATAAAATCAGCAGGAAATAACTTATCAAAATTCTCTTTATTCTCGAAAGGCCAATGCCATTGAGCATAAGGCATTGCACCCGAATCGAACCAAACGTCAATAAGATCGACTTCCCTAAACATTTTGCTGCCATCGCTTGCCACAAGAATTATCTCATCCACATCAGGACGATGCAAATCTATTTTCTCATAATTTTCTTTACTGTAATTTCCAGATTCAAATCCTTTCCAAAACTCGACAGACATATATCCTTTATCAACCGATTTTTTAATTTCGTCCATTAATTCTGCAACTGAGCCAATGCATTTGCGTTCATTTCCATCTTCGGTACTCCAAATTGGTAATGGCGTTCCCCAGTAACGCGTACGACTTAAATTCCAGTCAACAACGTTTTCTAACCATTTTCCAAAACGTCCTTCTCCTGTACTTTTAGGTTTCCAGTTTATGGTTTTGTTCAGCTCAATTAAACGATCTTTAACCGCAGTAGTTTTGATAAACCATGAGTCTAATGGATAGTATAATATGGGTTTATCTGTTCGCCAGCAATGTGGATAATTATGAACATATTTTTCTATTTTAAATGCTTTATCCTCAAGCTTTAACATTACAGCAATATCAACATCTGTGGTAGTTTCTTTATTTTCTGCATCAGGATCATATTCGCTTTTTACATATTTCCCAGCAAACTCTGAATATGTTTCAATATTGATGTAATTTTTAACAAAATCAGGGTCTAAATCTTGTATTTCAAAGAACTTACCTTGTTTATTTACCATAGGAACAAGGTTTCCGTCTTTGTCGTCAAGAATTAATGCCGGAATTCCTGCTTGCTTAGCTACTCTAGCGTCATCTGCTCCAAATGTAGGTGCAATATGTACAATTCCTGTTCCGTCTTCGGTTGTAACATAATCTGCCTGTATTATTTTAAAAGCTGGAGATTTAGGCTGTACCCAGTTGATAAGTTGTTCGTATTCGACACCTTCTAAATCCGTTCCTTTATATTCAGCTATAATTTGATAAGGTATATTTTTATCTCCAAACTTATACTCATCAAAATTAAGATTTTCATTTTCAGGTTTAAAGTAGGCACTAAGTCTATCTTTACATAAAATAACATTGATAGGATTGCCTGAATAAGGATTAAATGTTTTCACTTTCAAATATTTTATTGTCGAACCAATAGCGAGAGCTGTATTTGAGGGTAAAGTCCATGGAGTTGTTGTCCATGCCATAAAATATAAATTATCTTCAGTATTTTGATTTATTTTTACTGATGCTTCATTTTTTATTACTTTAAACAGAGAAACTACAGTTGTGTCTGTAACATCTTTGTAACAACCTGGTTGATTGAGTTCATGTGTGCTTAAACCTGTTCCAGCAGCTGGAGAGTAAGGTTGTATCGTATAGCCTTTATAAATCAAATTTTTATCAAAAAGCTTTTTTAACAAATACCAAACTGTTTCAATATATCGGTTGTCGTAGGTAACATAAGGGTTTTCCATATCAACCCAGTATCCCATTTTTTCTGTAAGTTCTTCCCACAGATCGGTATATTTCATAACTTCTCTGCGACAAGTGTTATTATATTCTTTTATTGTAATTGTTTTCCCAATATCTTCTTTGGTTATTCCAAGAGTTTTTTCAACGCTTAGTTCAACTGGTAAGCCGTGAGTGTCCCAACCCGCTTTTCTATCAACTCGATATCCGTTAAGTGTTTTATATCGACAAACCACATCTTTAATGGTTCGTGCCATAACATGATGTATCCCAGGAGTTCCATTTGCAGATGGAGGACCTTCAAAAAACACAAATGGTTGATTGTTATTTCTTGTTTCGATACTTTTTTTAAAAGTCTTCTCTTCTTTCCATATTTTCTCTATTTCTTTATTAATTGCTGAAAGATCCAATTGCTTGTATTCTTGAAATTTTGCACTCATTTTTTTAATTTTAATAAGCTGCAAATATATATGTAAGCAACAAGTTTTCCAAATTTTGATTTTATCGGTATCACGCTGCTTATTTTTGGTTTCTGATGATTTTAAGATAATTTTATAGTATATTAGTAAAAATTTTTTACACATATTTTCTATATGAAAAAAACGCTAATAATAATATTAATCTCCATATCGTTTGTATGTGTTAGCAAGGCATACAATACTCCAGTTGATAGTTTGGAGCATTTAGTAAGTTCTTCTGCAGATCTTAATAAAATTGCTCTTTGGAAATTGGAGATTTGCAAGATCCAATGTCAGGAATCAACGAATGATAAGTCAAAATCTCTGGATGAATTACATTTGTTGCTAAATTTAATTGATAATGAAGATACATACATTAAAATATGTCTTTTATCTGGAAGTGTTTACAGATCTTCAGGACAATATGAGGATGCTTTAAAATACGATTTACTTGGATTAAAACATACAGAGAAAAATAAGGATGTCTTATTAGAGGCAAAAGCATTAAATAATATTGGGATTGATTTTTACCGAAGCCAAAATATCAACAAGGCTCTGGAGTATTATTTGTTTGCGGAGAAAAAATATATAGAAGTCGGCGATGCATCTGGAACAGGCGATTGTTATAACAATATTGCTATGGCTTATGATGATCTTCAAAAAGTTGATTCTGCCTTATTTTATTATGAAAAGGCACAAAATATATTTGAAGAACATAATAACAAAGATGCAATTTCAGATATTCTGAATAACAAAGCAGGTGTTTATTACAAAAATGGAGATTTTGAAAAGTGTTTTGAATTAATAATGAAATCTTTAGAAATACAAGAAGAACTAGGAAATGAAAATAAACTCGCCTACACTTTGATAAATATTGGAACACTTTATTATTCAATAGGAGAATATGAAAAAGCTATTGAATACGAGAAACGAGGCTTGTCAATTGCAGAGAAAAACCACAGTTATCCTCATTTAAGATTTGGTTATAAAAGTTTAGCAAATGCTTATGCCGAAATTGGGGATTATCAAAAAGCATTTTTAACTCAAATTAAGTATGAAGCTGCTAATGACACTATTTTTAATCAGGATATGGCACAAGCAATATCTGAAATGCAAACAAAATATGAAACTGAAAAGATTGCTCAACAAGTAAAACTATTACAGACTGAAAACAAACTTGCAGATATTCAGATAAACAAAGGGCGAATACTTATTTTTGGTTTTTTTATTGTTATAGTTATGGGTTTTGTAATTGCAATAATTCTAATTCGTCAAAATAAATTTAAATCACGTTTAAACAAAAACCTTGAAAGTAAGAATATGGAGCTGAACTTACTTAATGCAACAAAAAATAAGTTTTTTGCAATAGTTTCTCACGATATAAAAAACCCGCTTTCAGGATTTAAAGCAATCACCAGTTCTTTGGATGAGTCATTTAGTGAAATGTCAGAAGGTGATATTAAGAAGTATATTAAGTTATTGCGGAACTCTTCAGACCAGTTAAATGAATTGCTTAAAGGATTGCTTAGTTGGGGTGCTCTGTTAAGTTCGAATAAAGAAATAAATCTTAAAGAAGTGCAACTATCTGAAATAATTGATAAAATTGTTAAATTTGTGAATATTGATTCTGTCGCAAAAGAGATAGAACTTATTGTGAACACTTGCGAGCTTCCAAAAGTTTATGTAGATGAGAACATGTTGCTAACTATTGTGCGAAATATTGTTTCAAATGCAATTAAATTTACTCATCCTGGAGGGCAGATAACCATAAATCTATATCATGAGAATAATAGAAACATTGTATTGATACAGGATAATGGAATAGGGATTGAACAAGAAGATATCAATAAGCTTTTTCGTATTGATGCCGATACAAAAACAATAGGTAATTCAAAAGACAAAGGAGCTGGTTTAGGATTGATTTTGGTAAAAGAGATGGCTAATCGTTGTAATATTGAAATAGATGTTAGAAGTGAGTTCGGAAAAGGTACAGAATTTGTACTGTCGGTGCCAGTAAAAAAATAATAAAATGTCAAAAATCGCAATTTATATAGTAGATGATCATGAGATAGTTCGGGAAGGCTTAGCATCTTTGTTGATAGGAGTGCCTGATATAGAAGTGAAAGCTTTATGTCCTGATGCTACAACTGCAATTGAATGTTTGGAGAAAGATATGCCTGATGTTCTTTTGCTCGATATTGGGTTGCCTGACATTGATGGAATTGAGCTTGCGGAAAGATTGAGAATTTCGCATCCAGAATTACCTATTTTAATAATTTCTGCTAATACTGACAATAAGCATTTGATTGGTGCTGTAAAAGCTGGGGTTAAGGGATTTCTTCCTAAAGATGTTGAGAGAACCGAACTTTGTGAAGCAATACGAAAGGTGGTTTCCGGTGAAAAATATTTCAGTTCCGAGATATCCCAAAATCTCCAAAATGCTTTAATTAACCAAGTTGGCACAATTGAACTATCAAATCGAGAAAAAGAGACTGCAATTTTATTGGCAGATGGACTCTCTTTTAGAGAAATTGGCAAACAATTATTTATTTCGGAACGTACCGTGGAAACACATAAAAACAATGCTCTCAAAAAGCTAGGCTTGAGAAACACGATGCAACTTGTTGCTTGGACAGTTACAAATCTGAAATAAGACCTTTATTATATTAGAGTAGAAAACCTAAAATACCCCAACACCATTCTTTTAAAATACTTTCAGCGATTTTCTAGCTTTAAAAAATAGGGGAATTCCCCTATGCAAGTTAAGTGATTTCCCGAATTGTGAACTTGTATTTTTACCTTTATCTTTATAAATTATAAATATAGAATAATTTAATTTAGTATTAGTATTTATTTTGCCCTCGCTTTGTAGCGTGGGCAAAATTTATTAGAATTTAAGCTTAAATATTTAAAGTTCAATTATAAAAACATAAAAATATGAAAACGCAGTTAAACTATTTATTATTGTTATCATTTCTTTTTTCAATAACAAGAGTAGTTGCCCAAACACCAGTTAACGATGGGTGGTCGGAAATTGGGAATGCTAGTTATAATTCCGAGATTTTCTCAATGG
>JAQVOR010000046.1:10823-22565 GCA_028702535.1 Bacteroidales bacterium | reverse complement strand
AGGGCTTTAATATCAGTAAAAAACAATCACACTCTAAACAATTTGTCCAGAGGCGATGCCCTGAGCTTGCCAGCACTGAGCAACGCCGAAGTGTCGAAGGGACATATACAATGTTTCCCCATATTAATGTTTAAAAAAGTATGCGTTTGCTCTGTTAAATATTAGCCTTGTGTAGATTATTAAAAAAGAAAAAGGAATTTAAGCAAGGTTTTATAAAAAATGTTTATATTTGGTCTTGTTATTAAACTGATATGCAAAACAAAATTATTTCAATACTTAACCAAAAAAATCTTAATCGTGAGGATTTGATTTTATTGCTCTCGGCAAATGCTTCTGAGACTGAACTTATTTATAAAAAAGCTGCAGAAATTAAGTCGAAACATATAGGTAATTTTACTTACTTTCGTGGATTGATAGAGTTATCGAACGTATGTACGAAAAATTGCTATTATTGTGGTATCCGTAGTGGAAATAAAAAAGCAAAACGTTATACTGTAACAGATGACGAAGTTTTGCGAGTGGTTCGATATGCTTTAGACCGTAATTGGGGATCAATAGTAATTCAAGCAGGAGAGAGGCAAGATGATATATTTATTGACCGAATTGAGGGTCTTTTGAAGAAAATCCAAGCTTTGTCGTCAGAAAAAGTAGGTATAACATTGTCTCTTGGTGAACAAAAAATCGAAACTTACGATAAGTGGTTAGAAGCTGGAGCAACAAGATATCTCGTGCGTGTTGAGACATCTAATGAGGATTTGTTTTATAAAATTCATCCGAAAGATAAATTACACGATTTTGAGTTGAGAAAGCAAGCACTTATAGATTTGCAAAAAGCTGGATATATTACTGGTACAGGGGTAATGATTGGTTTGCCTTTTCAAACTATGGGCGACCTTGCCGATGACCTTTTATTTATGCAAGAATACGATATTGATATGGTTGGAATGGGACCTTATATTGAACATGAAGACACTCCCTTATATCGTTATAATGATGTTCTACTTCCTGTAGATGAGAGGTTTAATCTTACACTTAAAATGATAGCGGTTTTAAGAATTTTAATGAAAGATGTTAATATTGCCTCTGCAACAGCATTACAAGCAATAAATCCTCTTGGTAGAGAAGAAGGTATAAGGTGTGGTGCAAATGTTATCATGCCAAATATTACACCTGTTAAATATCACGAAGCTTATAATCTTTATAAAGGAAAACCGCAAATTGTTGCCGAGACAGACGAATATATTAAACAGCTCGAAACTCAAATAAATGAGGCTGGCGATGTAGTTGGTTACGGAGAATTAGGCGATCCTTTACATTTTAAAAATAGAACCGGGTCTTAACGGATATGAAAATATTAAAAAGAATATTCAGATTTTACTACGAAGGATTTAAAAATATGCCCCGGTGGGGAAAGCAAATGTGGCTGATTATTCTTATCAAAGGTTTTCTTGTTTTTGTGTTGGTAAAATTTATTTTTTTCCCAAATCATTTAAAGACAAACTTTGACACTGATGAGCAAAGAAGCGAGCATGTTATAAATGAGTTAATTAAAACTGCACAGGATGACACAATTACTACTGAACATTGACCCAGTCTTAATTGACTGGTCGAGGGCTCAATTTGCCCTAACCGCAATGTTCCATTGGATTTTTGTTCCAATAACTCTTGGAATATTATTTATTATTGCGATAATGGAAACGGTTTATGTGAAAACTGGTAATCCAGAGTGGAAACGAATAACTAAATTTTGGATGAAACTATTTGCAATTAATTTTGCTATTGGAGTTGCAACAGGTATAATCCTTGAATTTGAGTTTGGCACAAATTGGTCGAATTACAGCTGGTTTGTCGGTGATATATTTGGAGCTCCGCTGGCAATAGAGGGTATAATGGCATTTTTTATGGAAACCATATTTATTGCTGTTATGTTCTTTGGTTGGAATAAAGTAAGTAAAAAGTTTCACCTTACAGCAACTTGGCTAACTGCTTTGGGAGCAAATTTATCGGCTTTATGGATATTAGTGGCTAATGCGTGGATGCAATATCCCGCAGGTATGCAGTTTAATCCAGATACTGCACGTAACGAAATGGTCGATTTTTGGGAAGTCTTATTTTCACCTGTTGCTGTAAATAAGTTTTTGCACACTGTTACATCAGGATATACGCTTGCTGCTTTATTTGTGATTGGGGTTAGCTCATATTTTTTGTTGCGAAAAAGAGAAACTTTGCTCGCTAAACGAAGTATAGTAATTGCATCTGTCTTTGGATTTATTTCGGTAATGGCACTTATTTTTACAGGACATGGCTCTGCCGTGCAAGTTGCTGAACATCAACCAATGAAACTCGCTGCAATGGAAGGGCTGTATGAAGGTGGACAAGAAGCTGAACTTATTGGATTTGCAATCCTAAATCCTAACAAGGAAGTTGATAATGACGAAAAGCCGTATTTGTTTAAAGTTGGGTTTAAAGGAGTATTGAGCTTTTTAATAGATTTTGATACAAAAACTTATGTGCCTGGTATTGCTGATCTTGTTTACGGAGACGAGCAAAATCAAATATTACCTACCGAAGAAAGAATGAGAAAAGGTAAAATTGCTATGAATGCTCTTATTGCTTATAAAGAATTTAAAGAGCAAGGAAATGAGGAAGAGGCAAAATTGCAGTATGATATTTTAATGGATAATTATAAACATTTTGGATATTCTTATGTGAAAGACCCAAGAGATATTGTTCCGCATGTACCAACTGTCTTTTATAGTTTCCATATAATGGTTATATTCGGTACAATGTTCGTATTAGTTTTCCTTATTTTTGCGTGGCTGACAATTACCAACAAAATTGAAAATTTCAAATTTGCAAAATTATTATATATAATTGGTCTTGCTTGTATTCCTATGGCTTTTATTGCCTCTGAAGCTGGCTGGGTCGTTGCGGAGGTTGGTCGTCAACCATGGGTTGTTCAAGACTTAATGACTGTAGATGCTGGCGTTACTAATATTTCGAGCGGGGCGGTACAAACAACCTTTTGGATATTTGCTTTTATTTTTACTGGACTGTTAATCGCCGAAGTAAGTATTATGCTAAAATTTATTAAAGACGGGCCTGCTAAACCCGAAAATGAAGGAGGAAAATAATTATGATAACTGCAGAAATTACTCATCTCTTTTTTCAGCAATATTGGTGGTTGCTGGTGTCGTTATTAGGTGCATTACTGGCGTTTTTGCTCTTCGTTCAAGGTGGACAAACTCTTATTTATACAATAGGAAAAACCGAAACGGAACGTAAAATGATAGTGAACACTTTAGGACGTAAATGGGAATTCACTTTTACAACTTTAGTTACGTTTGGAGGCGCTCTTTTTGCAGCTTTTCCACTTTTTTATGCCACAAGTTTTGGTGGTGCCTACTGGTTGTGGATTGTTCTTTTGTTAGCTTTTACCTTGCAAGCGGTGTCGTATGAGTTTAGGTCTAAAGCGGCTAATGTGTTTGGTAAAAAGTTTTACGAAATATTATTATTTATAAATGGATTAGTGGGTACGGTTATTATTGGAACTGTCGTTGGTACTTTTTTTAATGGTGCCGATTTTTCGTTAAATATGCTCAATAATGTAACTTGGCATAATGAAACCAGAGGACTTGAAACATTGTTAAATTGGCATAGTGTTAGTTTGGGATTGTCTGTGTTTTTTCTTGCAAGAATTCTTGGAGCTTTATATTTTATATTAACTATTCAGAATGAAAATATTTTTAGACGCTCAAAAAAACAGATTTTAATTAATCTTATACCTTTCTTAATTTGTTTTTTATCGTTTTTAACTTATTTGATGATTAAAGAAGGCTTTGCAGTTGATGCTAATGGAACTATTTTTATGGAAAAATACAAGTATCTGCATAATTTGTTAGATATGCCAATAGTATTAGCAAGTTTATTGATTGGAATAATTGGGGTTCTATGGGGTGTCTTAAAGACTTTATTTGGTAAAAATAATTACGAAAAAGGTTTTTGGTTTGTTGCTCCTGGTACTGTTCTTACAGTATTCTCTTTGTTTGCGATAGCCGGATTAAATAATACATCATTTTATCCCTCTATTGCCGATTTGCAAAGCTCATTGACAATACAAAATTCAAGCTCCAGTTTATTTACACTTAAAATTATGAGTTATGTGTCTCTGTTTATCCCAGTAATGCTTGCTTTGGCAATTATTTCGTGGAGAGCCATAAATAAACATAAAATTACTGAGGACGAAATGAATGAAAAAAATGGAAAATCTTATTAAATTTGCAATATGGAACATCTAAAAGAAATTATTAGCCTTTTATCATGGCCTGTTATGATTTATGTTTCTTACAGACTTGTATTATTAGCATTAAAGTATTTTGAAAAAAACATAGAAAAACAAGATAACTAACTAAAAACTAATTTTATGATTACATCTTATCAATTTGTAAAATTCAAGGAAGATTCATTTGTTGAATTTCATCGGACATTGTCAGAGCAAAATACTGTTTCGTGCTTCGATTTCGAAGATAGTATTATTGATTTTAAACAAAATGATACCAATAGGTATAAATCTGACTATCGAGAGAAAGTTATAAAGCTTATAACTAAAAACAAGACAAAAATTCTTAAATCCTGGATTGGTTTCCGAATTAACGAATATGGAGATAATCGCTATCAGGATGATATTGAGGCACTTAACAAGCTTAATGAAATGAAATTTAGAGTTTTGTTTCTTGCAAATGTTACTACTCCCGAAACATTAGAGAAATTTTTTAATGAAAATCAAAACTTAAACTTTGAAGAGCTTATTCCAATTATTGAAAGTAATGAGGCTTTTGGAAATCTTGAGGAAATTATTAAGTTTAAACATCCAAAATTTAAAAATGTAGTTTTTGGACATTGTGATTATAATCTTAGTTGTGATATATTTCCATTTATTCATCAAGATAATCCACGATATTGGTTTTGGGTTCAAAAATTTGAAAAACTGTGTAGTGAAAATAATAAAGGCTTTGTAAATTCAATTTATTTAAACCTTAATCATAGTTTGCATTTTAAATTGATGCTTAAAAATACAAGTCGATTTTTTGATAATTGGGGACAGATTACTCTGAATACTCAACAAAGCACCGATGCCTTTAATTTTAAAGATACAGATTTGATAAATGTGCGAGAACTGAATCTTTTGGATGATATGAATATTACCGAATATGCCAATAAAATTGTAAAACTCTTTGAAAAATACAATCCTGACGGGAGGGGATATACTATAATGCCTGATACAAAAATATTTATTTGTCCGCAGGAATATCTTGCCGCTAAAAGATTTATTTCAGGTTAAATATTAAAGAAACTATCTCTGTTTTTTATTGACTTTTGTCATTTATTTTTGGCTGTAAACTCTTTAGTTTTACATAATTAAAATAATTATAATATGAATAAAATTGCTTTAATCTCAGGAGCGAGTGCTGGTATTGGTTACGCAATTGCCGAGCTTCTTGCCAATAATAATTTTGACCTTATTATCACTGGACGCAGAAAAGAACGTCTCGAAATTCTAAAATCAAAACTTGAGAAAACCACAAATTCTAAAGTTATTTGTCTTTGTTTTGATATTAGAGAAAAACAAGAAGTTTTTAATGCAATCGAAACTTTGCCTCAAGAGTTTAAAAAGATAGATGTACTTGTAAATAATGCGGGACTTGCCTCTGGACTTTGCTTAATTCAGGACGGAGATATTGATGATTGGGAAACGATGATAGATACTAATATCAAAGGCTTGCTGTATCTTACACGTGCCGTTTCGCCCTTAATGATAGAAAATAAAAAAGGACATATCGTAAATATTGGCTCAATTGCTGGCAAAGAAGTTTATCCAAACGGGAATGTATATTGTGCAACAAAACATGCTGTTGATGCTTTATCTAAAGCTATGAGAATAGACATGTTGCCGTATGGTATTAAAGTTTCTCAAGTAGCTCCGGGCTTAGTCGAAACTGAGTTTTCTATTGTGCGATTTCACGGCGACAAAGAACGTGCGGATAATGTGTATAAGAATTTGATGCCTTTACGTCCAGATGATATTGCTGATGCAGTTCTGTATGTCGTAACAAGACCCGAACATGTTTGCATTAACGATATGCTTATAACTCCAACGGCGCAAGCTTCTTCAACGAATGTTATTAGAAATAAATGAAGTTTTATCGTGAAATACTGATAGAAATTGCAAAAAGGGCAGGAGAGGAGACACTAAAATATTATCTAAAAGATTTTGTAACGGAATATAAATCTGATAATTCGCCAGTTACTAATGCCGATATTGCAGCCAATAATGTTATAGTCTCAGAATTAAAAAAAACTGGCTTAATAATTATTAGTGAAGAGTCTTCGCAAATTAAATATGAAGACCGCAAAAATTTAACCGAATATTGGATAGTTGATCCTATTGATGGAACAAAACAATTTGTTAAAGGTGAGGATGAATTTACTGTAAACATTGCTCTTATAAGAAATAATAAGCCTGTCGAAGGTGTGGTTTTTGCTCCCGCTCTAAAAAAACTTTACTATGGAAATATTGTTGAAGGTGCTTTTCTTTACGATTTTTCTGGTAGTGAAGAAAATATTAAGAGCCTTTATTTAATAAAAAAAGACGGTTTAAGCATGATTGTTAGTAAATCGCACCTAAATAAAAAAACTGAAGATTTATTAGCTCAAATTAAATTAGAAATTCCAGATTTAAGTATTCATAGTGTTGGCAGTTCATTAAAGTTTTGCCGTATAGCAGATGGAAGTATTGATGTTTATCCTCGAATTGGTTCAATCTCAGAGTGGGACATAGCAGCTGGACACGCAGTTTTAATGTCCGCTGGAGGTTATGTTAAAGACTTAAATACTGGGCATGAAATTCTCTATAATTCGCCTAATCTTAGAACGCCTGATTTTATTGCATATCTTGATGGTGCTAAATATGATATGATTAAAAAAATAATTAGTGTTTAGGGATTGTAGATTATTCGTGGTTAATAAAATATTTAAGTGCTCATATTTATAGCAATAATTTAGAATATTTGAGCAATAAAGTGTAGAAAACAATCATTATTTTCCGCTATCAGAAAAGTATTTCATAAATTGTGCTCGTTGATATGCCTGTGGATTTGTGATTTTTTCTTTGTTTGCAATGCCAATAATTTCTTTGATGGATGTGAAATTGTTTTCAGACAATATTTTTTCAATTTCTTGCAACACAATTACTAAATCACCTACACCGTTTAAGTATAGTCCCGAAACCATTTGAACCGCATTTGCACCCGCCATCAGGTTTTTAATAACTGCTTTTCCATCATGAATACCTGTTGAAGCTGCTAAATCGCATTCTAATTTGTTAGCAAGAATTCCTGTCCACCTTAGTACCATTGAGTTTTCTTCTGGTGTGCTGTATAAATTCCCTGATCCCACTTTTTGAGTTTTGATATTGATGTCGGGTGAAAAGAAACGGTTAAAAAACACCATTGCATTGATACCTGTATTAGAGAGCCTTGTCGCAAAATTTGCAAAGCCCGAGAAATAATAACTCATTTTTACAGCAATTGGAATGTTTACAACAGATTTTACAGACTTAATGATGTCAAAATATGTTTGTTCTATTTCTTCGCCTGTTTTCTCTGGGTCGGAGGGTAGTATAAAAATATTTAATTCCAAAGCATCTGCTCCAGCATTTTCAATTTTTTTAGCAAACTCAATCCATTCGCCATTCGAATCGCAGTTAATACTTGCAATTACTGGAATTTTGGTCTGAGTTTTAGCATCTTTGATGAGTTTAAGGTAATTATTAAGCGAATTTTGTTTTGTGTAGAAACCAATATAGTTTTCAACATCAGAATATGAGTCAAAAATATTATTCATTCTTTGATTGTCAATATCCATTAAGATTTGCTCCTCAAAAAGTGATTTGAGAACTACTGCGGCAGCTCCATTCTTTTCTAAGTTTAGAATGCTTTCTACGTTGCCTGTTAATCTCGATGCTCCAATGATTACTGGGTTCTTGAGTTGTAAACCCATGTAGGATGTTGATAAATCTACATTCATAATTTCTACTTTTTATTGTTTATATAATTATCGATTCCAATAGCTGCTTTGTGTCCATTAGCAATACCATGAATTACGTCTGGTCCTTGAATAATGTCGCCACCTAAAAATAACCATTCTATACTTGATTGGAAGTGTTTATTTACAATAATTCTACCTCTATTATCCATTTCAAGATTTTCTTTTATTGAAACGCTTAAATAGGAGAGGTCCATTCCTTGTCCAATTGACTCAACAATCATATCTGCCTCAAAGAAATTTTTGATATTTTCATCAAATTTTGGATTAAATCGACCATCTTCGTCAAAAACGGACAAGCACTTAACAACATGTAGTCCTTTTACTTTGTCATTTTCAATTTCAATTTCAATCGGTCCCCAGCCTGGTATAATTTGAGCTTGTTCTTCACGTCCTTCAATAATCTCTTCACGGTCAGCAGGCATAATATCTTCTGATTCTAAGGATGTTGTAATAATATTTACTTTTCCGTATTTTTGGTTTTGTAAGCGAGCCATTGAACGAGTGATGTCAAGAGCTACATTCCCACCTCCGATTACTACAATTTTATTCTCTATTGGTATTTCATTCCCAAGCGAAATTTCACGCAATAAATCAGTAGCAAAGTAAACATTTTTATTATCTGATCCTGGTATTTTTGTGCTACGACCGAGATGCAATCCTGTACCAGCGAACACAGCGTCATAATCTTTATTGAGTTGCTCTAATGTAATATCTTTTCCAATTGTAGTATTATATTTTATTTCTACTCCAAGCGATAAAATGTAATTTATATCTTTATCAATTTGGTCGTACGGCAATCTATATTCTGGAATGCCATATCTCATCATACCACCAGCAAGAGGGAGTTTCTCAAATATTGTACATGAATATCCCATTAGTGCCAAGTAGTGTGCAGCCGATAATCCTGACGGCCCTGAACCAATAATTGCGACTTTTTTACCATTTTGTTCAATTGTGTCTGTTCCAAGTATTTTTTTGAATTTTTCAGACGGGTTTTGATCAGCAATATATCTTTTTAACCATCTAATTGAAATTGGATCGCCTTGATGTCCTACTGAACATACTGTTTCGCATTTGTGAGTGCAAATACGTCCGCATATTTCGGGCAATGGATTTGTGTCATATAAAATTCTTAATCCTTCTTCAAGATTATCATTTCGGATAGCTTTTATATATTCTGGAATTCCCATCTGTGCAGGGCAAGTGGCAGTACAAATTCCGCATTCTACACAACGGTCTGCTTCTGCTAATGCTTGTCCTTTTGAATATCCTTGAACGATCTCAATAAATGATTTGTCTCTTTCTTCAGGATGCAATTCGTTCATTTCAACTCTATTGGGATTGTAGAGATTGTAATTTGGTTTTTTCCAACCTTTTTCAGAATTATCCCATGGTTTAGCATCAGCTCCTGGAACAAATAAGAAGTTATCAGCATCTTCGTCAATCCAAGTGAACTCATTAGACATTGATAACGAATTAGTTGTACAAATATCTACACACAAAGCACACCAGCAGCACCTGCCATAGTCTATTTTCGGACGTAAGCCGCTATCACCGTGTTTTGTTTCAATACCCTCAACAGGCACAAGGTCTATTGCTGCATTTTGACAAATGTCTTCGCAAGTACCACAACCAATGCACTTGTCAATTTCGTTTTTATGAAAACCACGATATCTGTCAGCACCTTCCCTTTCAAGAGGCTTTTTTATCGTTAAAGGCTCTCTTATTAGATGTTTCCATGCGGTAAAAGGTGATAATATGTCGTTTATTTTTCCCATTTTTTTAAATTATTCTATTTTCACTCTTAATTTGCTAATTTAATTCCAAACATCGAATTATCTTTCAATTTCCGGCGGATATGTATGTAATGACACCATTAGTCCTGCGATATCTGCTAAATTACAGTTTATTATCATTTTTTCGAGAAGCGAAACTGCATGAGTATAACTTGGACCTCTCACGTTTATTCTTCTTGGATATTCTGTTCCATCAGCAACCATGTAATATCCATATTCACCACGAGTGCATTCTGCTTTTGAATATGTTTCACCTTTTGGGACTTTCCAGTGAAGAACGTTTGGTGTTTCGGCTCTTATTTCTCCGCCATCAGGCATTTTTGCCATTATTTGTCTAATTAGATCAATGCTCAAAAGTAAATCTTTTCGGCGTAAATCGGCACGATTGTAGATGTCCGAATGGCTTGCAGTAATTGTTTCAAAATCTAATTCAGGATAAGCAAGATATGGGTTGTCTTTCCTCACATCAAGTGGAATCCCAGCCGCTCTTGCATTCGGTCCTGTGATGCCAAATTTGTAAATCCAGTCTTTTTCAATAATACCCATATCTACAGAGCGTTTTTTGAATACTGCATTGTTAAACATAACTTTATCAACATCTTGCATCATTTGCTCGATGAACTTTAGATTTTCTTCCATTCTTTGTTTGAAGCCTGCTGGTAATAATCCACGTACTCCGCCAGGTATTATATACATGTGATAAACTCGTCCACCTGTAAGTTCTTCAAACCTATCAAGCATTGAGTCTCGCAAGTAATTCGTCCACTGTCCGATAATGCCTTGTCCAAATGCACCAGCTTGTCCGCCAATCCACATAAGATAACTTGCAAGTCTGGCCATTTCGAGAACTAATGTTCTAAGCCATTTTGCAGTTTCGGGTATTTCGATGCCAGCAAGTTCTTCCATTGCAGCGGCAAAGCAATATTCGTTAAAATCTGGTTCTGGCACTGATACACGGCAGACAATCGGAAAACATTGTATGTATTTTCGGCGTTCCATAAGTTTTTCAAATCCACGATGCAGATAACCCACGTGCGTCTCACAGTCCATAACTTCATCTCCGAGAAGAGTAATTTCAAGCGACATATTGCCCGTAATTCCAGGATGTTGTGGACCATGCCACATCTTTAGATATTTGTGAGAGCTTAAATCAATATCAATTTTCCCGTGTTCATTCTTTTCCGGAAATAAACTTCTATCTTCTTTTATGTTAAATAGTTTACTCATCTGGATATAATTTTTGTTTCATATATTCAACCGGATTGTTTTTTGTTCGTCCCTCACGTGGGAAATAAGTGTCTTCCGAATATTTTTTTGTGTCAAAATCTCTTCTGTAAGGTGGTAATCCATCCCAGCCTTCCAATATAAATGGTTTATCGACTCTGGGGCTATTTGGAAAGTTTATACCGAACATTTCTTTTAGTTCCCGTTGGTATGTTGCTGCTTGTTCCCATAAGTTATGAATAGATGTCATTTCAGCTTTTTCTCTATCAATAAATACACGTAATATCAAATCCATTTTTAATTCAGGATTATTGATTATGTACGATAATTGAAACTGGTTGTTTTCAATCCAATCTACTGCTGTAAGAATTGCAAGATGCTTAAACCCCTCAAATTTTTGCATATATATGAGCAAATCTACAGCTTTATCTTGTTCAACAGTCAATAATGCAGTTTTATCATTCTGTTGTTTAAAATCGCTAATTGGATACAGTTTTTCTATTTTATTTATTATTTCTTTCATAGGATTGAATTTACCAGTTATAATCGGGCATATCCCAATCTTTAATTATTTTTTTCTGATTTGATTTATACCATTCAAATTTTTCGGCGTACA
>JAQVOR010000046.1:0-10723 GCA_028702535.1 Bacteroidales bacterium | reverse complement strand
TACTGCCGCCACACCTATAACTAAAGGAACTCCTAAATACCATCTTACCGACTGGTCAACTCTGAAGCGAGGATACACAACTCCAACAACAACAGACAACATATAGATAAAGAATGTTTTAATAATAAGCTCTCCCCAACTGCTTGCACCACCAAAAAGTAAGTTCATAAAAAGGATAAGTTTAGCAATAGGAAAAATCGCTCTATTTAGTTGTAATACTCCAAGCAAACCCGAATGGAATTCCGTTGGAGGTCCAATAGGAATTTCTTGAGGTGCAAGAACTACATCGAACGGGCTTCGTCCCATGGCTGCAAGAAATGCTAATAACATAGCTATGCTTGCAAGTGGATTAGTGAAAAATGACCAATTTAAAATTCCACCTTGTTGTGCTGCAACGATCTCCGTAATATTCAAAGTTTGATATTGTACTGCTAAGGATATAACCGCTAATGTTAGTGGTAATTCATAAGCAGTAACCTGACTTAATCCTCTTGATACTCCAATAGCAGAGTGTGGGTGTCCACTTTCGCCTGCTCCTAAAGCCATTCCTAATACTCCAAAAAATTGGAAATATAAGATTAGTAATAAGTCTCCGCTAAATGAGAAATTTTGAAACATATTGTTGCCAAAAATAACTGGCATAAACATCAATAAGCCAATACCTCCTGTTAGTCTAAAAACTGGTGCAATATAATACATAATGCCATGACTGATGCGCGTACGTTTGCTGTAGTTTTTGATTATATCAATATAAGGTTGATAAAATGGGATACCATATCTGCGTCCAACTCTGGCACCAATTTTTCTTGTAATTCCCTGCACCAATAATCCATAGTTTAATACAATAAACAATGTTAATAGTGCAAATAATATTTGTTTAAATAGTGGGTCCATTAAAATCCTCCGAATGAGATTAAGTAAATAACTAAGATAAATGCCACAATATGAATTAAATATGATTGTCCGTTTCCATTATAAATTTTTGTAAACTTATCTGAAACGGAGTGTACTCCTTCATCTACTCGTTGCCAAAAGTTTGTTATGCCAGGAGCAACCAAAAAACCAACAGCTTTTTGGTAAGGTGCAAAGAAGTTATATGCAAAGTGTGTAGTTTCTGGTAAGAATGGTCTTTCGGCTGCATAGCCAATGTTGAATTGCTTTACTTTTTTTGCTTTACGATTCATAAAAAGAAGCCATGCTAATACTACTGCAAAGATACCAATTACAATAAACATTACGATTTTCCCATTCCAGTAACCAAGTGCAGTTGTAGCCATTTGGCCATCCCATGTTATTGCACCATTTGGAAAGTATGGCAATAGCATTTCGCCGATAGGTTTTAATAAGGAGTTTGGCAGCATTGAAAATAACATTATTACTAGTAGAATTAAATACTGAGGCACTAAAATCCAAAATGGAGCTTCTTTTATGTTGCGATGCTCATCTTTAGGCTGCCCAAGAAAAATTGTGTGGATTAATCTAAAACAGTAGAGGAATGTGATTATTCCTGAAAAGAATAGAATCGCTCCTTGTAAGAACCACTGTTTTTCTACTACCGCTTGAAAAAACAACCATTTTCCGGCAAAACCTGTTAATGGCGGAACTCCCGCAAGTACTATTATACCAATTAATACAGATATAAATGAGAAAGGCATTTTTTTGATTAGACCTCCCATTTTATACATATCTTTTGTTTTTACTCTCCATACAACACCACCAATTGCCAAGAAAAGCAATGCTTTAAACATAAAGTGAGTAACAGAAAACGAAACAGCCGTTAACCAGCCTAAATGAGACATCAACGAAAGTCCGAATAAAACATATCCTAAGGCTCCAATGCTTGAATAAGCGAGTAATTTTTTTGCATCTTCTTGAAAAGCAGCCATTAGATTTCCCATCAAAGCTGTGATAACAGCAACCCAACTAAGAATGTATGCAAAACTGATATTACCAATAAATTGCTCGCCCATAGCAAGAAATAGCATTATTAGACCAAAAACACCTGCTTTGAGAAGAATTGCCGATACCATTGGAGAAACATCTGCCTCGGCTTCGGCATGAGCACCTGGCAACCATATATGAAGACCAATTGAGGCGGTTTTAGTCATAAATCCGATTGCAAGCAAGCCAAAAATCCAAGGAGCGTACAACTCAACATTTGATAATATGTTTAAAGAAATATCTGATTTACCAATTGCTGCCATACCGAATCCTGCCAAAATTAAATATGCTCCACCCATAGAAAATAGCATGTAACTTAAAGCATGTTTTATTGATTTTTTACCTCGTAAAATCAAAAAGTATGAACCAATTGTCATTAATTCCCACGCAAAAAAGAACTCAAGCGTTGTTGTTGCCTCAACAAGTCCAATTAAACCTGCAAACATCATTAGTGCAAATGGATAAAAACCTTGACGTTTACCTTTATATGCATAACCTGCAATAAGTGTTAAAATACCGCCTATAATAAAAATTGCAGCAAAAACGCCTTGTATATCAGTATATGATTCGTAATTAAAATAATAGTAGGCTGCCATTGCCGCAATTGCGAGTGTGTTTTTTATAAAAGCTGGTAAAAACTCAATAAATGCAAATCCAAGTGCAACTGCTAGTGGTAAATAATTGATGAGACTAGCATACTTATGTTCGCTACTAATGTAGTAGCCAGCTATAAATGTAGTTGCTGCAAAAAATAAAAGTGGGATTAATTGATGAAGTTTTACTTTAATTTTTTCATTATTTGGCATATCTAATTTTATAGCATATCCAAGCCATCTAAACATAAAGACAATTTCAAAAAATGAGCCTATAAGAATAGCAAATATCCAAATAAAATTTTTAGTTTCTGCTAATTGCATTACTAATTCCCATTTTCCAAAGAAACTTGGAAAAGGAGGGAGTCCTGCAAGAGAAAAAATGAAAATGCCAAATAATACGAGCAAAATTTTATTAGTTCTAAGTATCGACCAATTTTTTATTGAATCCTGTTTTATTATACCGGAAATCCAGAACAATCCTGCTTTTGCTAAAAAATGACTTATCAATATCGAAATGACAATAAAATACGTATAGCTTCCTATCACACTCGACAAACCTATAACTGCTGTTAGTAAGCCAATTTGAGCAACCGATGAGTATCCTAACATACGTTTTGGATTATCTTGCTTTAGAGCCATTAAATTTGAAAAAACAAAAGTAATGATACCTATTGTGGCTATAAAAAATTGTAAGTTTTCGGGTGCAAGAGGCAAAAGTTTCATTAAAACATAAATCGATGCAGTTGCGTAAGCACTTGATAGTAAGGCACCAACACCACTTTGGGCAGAACTGTAAACATCAAGTCCCCAACCGTTTGCCGGAAATGGTTTTAATTCTAAAACAATTGCAATCATTATAAAGAAAACTGCAATAGAAATGCCTTTTGTAGCTTCAAGATTTTGGACAAGAATAAAATCAATATTTAATGTGCCTGTGTAACTATAGATAAAAGCAATTCCGATTAGTAGTATTCCAGCAATTATTCCAGTTGCAATCATATATTTGAAGCCAGCCGAAATACTCTTTGTCGTTTGAGTGAGAATTACTAATCCAGCAACCGCAATACTGCTAATTTCAAGAAAAACGAAAAGATTGAATAAATCACGTGTCATTACAACAACATTTAATCCCATTATGAGCATAAGAAGTGCAATAAATGAATTTTTACCCGCCTTTTTGAGCTTGTCAAACATATATAATCCACCAAAAAGCCCAATTGCATTAATCATAAGTGTAAATAGTGCTTCATCTTTGCCCATCATAAGATTGATAGAGAAAGGAGGTTTAAAAGCGGTCGTAAATATTTGGAATGTCTCAATATCGGCTGTAACGAAGCTATAAAACCATTGTGCCGAAACGATAGACGCAAAACCTAATGTTAGAAGGCTTAGGATACCTGCAAAAGTTTCTGTGTTCTTTCTTAGTAAGCCTATTGAGAATGCTATTCCCAGAAAAACGGCTATAATATAAATAGGATTTACCATTTTGTATCTTTATAATCGTTAATAAGTAATGTTTTCTTTTGCTTGTACATTTTTAGTGCATAAACCAAAAGTAAAGCGGTAACTCCTAAGCCAATAACAATAGATGTTAGTACTAATGCTTGTGGTAAGGGGTCAACAATTTTTTCGGCAGTATCAGTTTGTAGCTCAGGTGAGTCAAGAATGGGAGCAGTTTTGTTTCGGATGTAACCGATAGCAACTAGTATTACATTTATTCCAGTTTCGAAGATTGTAAATGATACTATGATTTTTAAAATGTTTTTTTGTGAAATCATGCCCCAAATACCTAGTAAAAGTAGGATAAACCCAACTGCAAGACTGATTTGTTCTATTCCAATGTTTTGCATTATTCTTCGTTTTGAATTTCTTTTAAATTTCTGATAATTCCTGTTAATTCTGTTCCAACTTTTAGACCTACCAAGATGTAAATTATGGGAACAGTGCCTGCACTTAAAATTGTTCCAAATGTACCGAGGCCAATAATCTGATTGTCAAGAAAGCCACCGGCGAGAACAATTCCGAGCAAACCAATAATGACAAAACTTACTCCCGATAATGATTCGATTATAGATAATACTCGATGATTAATTGCGGGACGCGGTAGTGCTATTAGCATTAAGACAAAAGCAGATGCGATTATTGCACCACCTTGAAAACCCCCACCAGGCGTTAAATGCCCGTTGATAAAAACATAAGTGCCCAGTAATACGATTATAGGTACAAGAATTTTTGCTCCAGTACCAAGTATTTCACTATATCTTTTTACTTTTGGTAGTGCATGATTATTACTGCTTTTTGTTTTTAGAAAAAATCCTATAATGGCCGCTGTTAAGAAAAGAATGGAGACTTCGCCCAATGTATCAAGCCCTCTATAGGTTACAACAACTGCTGTAACAAGGTTGGCTGCTCCAACTTCATCTTTGCCATTATTGGCATAATGTTCTGCAACAAAGCCAAGTTTTTCTTTTGGAGTAAATTCTGCATACAAATTATACATTATTGCAGCTAGTCCAAGTATCAATAGTATTAAGAGACTATTCCTTAACATGTTTTTGTTTTTTAATTTTATTTAATACGTAAAAGAAAATAAAGGTGGTTAAACCGCTTCCTATAGCTGCTTCGGTTAGTGCAACATCAGGAGCTGCCATAAGCAAATAAAGTATCGAAGCAATTAAACTCACACCGCCGGCAGAAAGTATAGCTATTGTTATCTTTTTATGATGTATAGATATTACAGACATTGTAATCATTACCACACCAAGAACTACCGAAATAATTATCCATATCATAAGCTTATTCTTTGTTGTTGTTAATTTTCTCTTTCTCTTTATCCTCAATGCCATCATCAGCTAATTGATCTATAATGGTTTTGTCGGATAGTTTTATTTTACTAAAATGTGCTGCTCTTGCCAAAACATGCGATGATATTGGGTTTGTAATTAAAACAAATAATATTAGTATTATCAGTTTTCCTGTCCAATTAGGCGTGATAAAAATTATCCCAACTAATGTTAGCATTGTACCAAGTGTTGATGCTTTTGTGCCTGCCTGTATTCTGGTAAAGAGGTCGGGCATTCGGACAAGACCTAGCGAACCCAATAACAAAAATATTGAACCCAAAAGGACAATTATAGCACCTATAAGTTTTAGTGTTTCCATTTATAAAGATTTTTCTAGATATTTCGATATTATTATTACTCCTAAAAAACTTAACAAACCATAAACAATGGCTATGTCAATGTAAATTATGCGACCCGACAAATATGAGATTATCCCAATTAGTCCTATTGTAGATATTGTCATTGTGTCAAATGCTGCAATCCTGTCAAAACTTGTAGGTCCTTTAATAAATCTGTATAAGGATAGCAAGACCGATATTAGGATTATTATTGCCGAAATATTTAATAATTGCTCAACCATATATTTCTTTTAAATATTTTTCAAACTTATTTACAATAGCCTCAGTTGCTGCATCAACGTCTCTGTCTTCAACGTTAATCCAATGCACATAAATAAACTCTTCATGTATATCAATACTAAGTGTACCCGGTGTTAGTGTAATCGAATTGGCAAGTATCATGCGACCAATTTCTGATGTTAAAGTAGTTTTAACTTTGACTATTCCTGGATTTATTGGCAGCTTTGGACTAATAACTCGATATGCAACATCAAAATTCGATTTGATTAACTCAATTAAAAATACAAATGTAAAAACGATAGAGTAAACAAAAGATTTCGGGCTTAGCTTTATTTGATTAAAAACCGAACATTTGTTGCATAGTAATAAGGCTATCGAAACAGAAACACCCACACCTATAATTAAGATAATGGGATTAAAAGAATTGTTTAATAATATCCATACGGAAAATAAAACAATTGTCATAATTAGAAAAGATTTAATCTTCATTCAAATTAAATTTAAAATAAATAATTTGTTTCAATGCAAACATACATAAATGCGTCATAAAGAGATGTAAAGATATGCAAAACAATGATTTGTATTACACGAAACATTGGTATGTTTAAAATTTAATTTGTTTTATTAAAAAAATAGACATACTTTTATTTTCTAATTAACAAATGTTAATAAAACAACAAACTATGAATAACGATTTAAGTAACAAATCATGTTTAGAATGTTCTAAAAAGTCATTGTGTTTTAATCATTTAACCGAAAAGGAGCTATTGGCAATTGACGAGAATAAAGTAGTTTTAAAATATAAAAAAGGAGAGATAATCGCAAAGCAAGGAGCTTTTGTTCCTCAAATTTTATATTTGCAAAAAGGATTAGTTAAAGTTTATAAAGAATTAAATGATAACGAAAATTTAGTGCTTACGATTTTTCCTAATGGCAGTTTGATTGGATTGCCCTCATTGTATAGCGTTTCTAAGATGGAATATTCAGTTGCGGCTTTGGTCGATTCTGTTATTTGTGCAATAGATAAACAGCTTTTCGAGAAGTTTATTAAAGATAATGGCGATTTTGCCGCTGCCGTAATAAGTAGTATGAACAGTTGCCTTCTCTATAATTTTAGTAAAATTATTTCGCTTACTCATAAGCAAATGAATGGACGTTTAGCCGAAGCATTATTGTTTTTATCTGATGTTATTTATAAATCTGATGAGTTTCGGATGGTGCTTTCGCGCAAGGATATTGCTGAGTTTACTGGAATGTCGGTTATGAGCGTTGTAAGAGCTTTAAAAGATTTTAAAGAAAACCAAATCATTACAGATGAAAATGGGGTAATCAAAATAATAAATCGAGAAAAGCTAATGAAAATATCTGTTACTGGATAGGGAATGCTAGTTGTTCAGAACTCAATAATTATATCGAATTCAAGTTATTAGTTCTTAACTCAACTTGAAAATTTTGCTCTCAAAAGAAATTTAATTCAAAAAAACTTTATTTTTTTTAAGTATTGATTAACAAGCATATATGATTTATGTTTTTCAAAAGTAGTCCCTCAATTGTAAAAAACAAAATTGCATAATGCAATGTGTGAGTAACTTACGACTATTGATTTTCAAGTTGGGTTAAACTTGTAAATGAGATTTGTAATAAAATCATTAAGAAAGAAATTAAACGAAGAGACTATTGACAAATTATCAATTTTTGAAAAAGCACCTCAGACTTATCGCTAATTTTGACAGAATAGAGTCCTGATGATAAGTTTAAAGATGTTTGCTGTTCTCCATATATAATACTTGAGTAAACTGTTTTGCCTGCGATGTCGTATATTGCTAAATCAGCACTTTTATCATTACCAAAATAAGTTATATTAACCAAACCATTTGAAGGATTTGGATAGATATGACAATAGTTATTAGGTTGTTTTTCGGATTTTAATGGAGAATTAATTTTAAGCCATACAGGATTTGTATAAGATTAGGAAGACTTTTCTGTACATTTATAAATATCCTCGTTGATACTGGTACGGTTTGTTTCGATTTCGGCACGTATTAAGAACCATTTATCAAGATAATCTTCTGGAGAAGTGAAATTGGAGTTTAAAAAGTTGAGCAAATTCAATTGATATGTTGCAGTATCTTCTGGTAAATTGGAGTATGTTTTATCGGTTTCGGTCATAATGATAATTTGTTTTCGGATTATATCTCCATATTCGACAGAATTTGCAGCAAATACATTAATATTTATATTGGCACAATCAATAAAATCAATAATTGTATCAGATCCTAAAAGAATTTCAGGGATATTATTTGTATTATCAGTATCAATTTCGAAGCCAACAATAGGACCTGATGATAAAATAAGTCTTCCATTTTTCATTGCATTGAGAATATTAGTTCCGTTTGTTCCCATACCTTGTGGGCAATAAACCAAAGAAGACAATTGCCCAATAGCATTATCTGTAACTTGTCCCGAAACGCCCAAAAACAAATCTGTTGTTGAAAAATTAAAAGACCCATGCGCATCACTACCGGCAGAAATAAAATACTTCCAGTTTTGTAGCGGAACTTACTTGAATGAATCGAGGTTTAACAGGGTTTATAACGGATATTTTTCATGTTTCTGTAGCTACACAGTCATAATATCCTCTATTTTAATATTAAATAGCTTTGTTATTTCATTTTGAATCTTATTTAGTTCTGGTACTATAATTTTCTTTAGTTTACACCCAATCGCCAATTCGCTTACTTTGATATTGTTTAGTTCATCAGTTATGTCGTGATATGATAATTTACAATTATTTTCTTTGTTATATTTTTTCAACCAGGGATATATTACCATCTCTAATTCTTTAACAATTGCGTATGAAAACATACAAACAAAAACATGCCCTCGCGTTTGTGCTTCGTTGACATGGAAGATAGGTCGAATATTAAGTTTATCGGTTTTCATATCCCTAAAAGCGTGTTCTACATTTTGCAACTCTTTATACTTCTCCCGTACCTGTTTTGTACTCATATTTTCTTTTTTAACAGTACTTTCTATCACATATTTCCCATCTAGACTTTTTGCCTCTTGATATTTCTGAAGATCATAATCAATCTTAAATATGTCATTGGAGATTATTATGGTATAAAAATTTGACATTTTGTATTGCTTTAAGAACTTGGTCACTCTGTATTTGTAGTTGTCAAGTTTTTTCTCTGTAAAAGCGGTAACAAGTTTATTGTTTTTATGTCCTTTTTGTATTTTTTTAATATTCTCTAAATTCTGCTCATGGCGTTTATCCCATGATTTTTTTATTGATGACATTTCTTGTTCAAATCTTGATTTTAAAGCTTCCCTTGTTTGGTTTTTCTCTGTTTGCAAGATTGGGTTGTTGCACAATATATATCTAATACCACCATCTTCAATTTCAACTAAATCTTTCGAGAATAATTCCAACTGAATGACCTTATCATTTATTAACGCCCTTATTTCGCTACTTGATAGAGCACTAATGTACGAGATATTTTGTTTTTCGCTTTCCGTTAATTCTTCTAAATTTAGTCGTATACGCATCCCTCTATCTCCTACCAAAATAATATATTCTGCACCAAATTGTTCTTTTATGTCTCTTAGTTGCTCATTTACAGTTTTACAATCAATTTCGTTTCCTTCAAAGACCTGAATTTTTAAAGGAAAACCAGTGCTGTCAGTAATTAGACCTATAGTTATTTGCTTCTTCCCTTTTTTTCCATCCCTATTGTATCCAAAAGCTGAAAGAACATTTTCAGTTCCTTCAAAATAGCTACTTGTTATGTCATATAAGTATATGTTTTTATGGCGTTTGCTGTGATATAGATTCCATTTCTTTTCAATTTTTGTTTGCATCCTGCTAAATTCGCCTAATTCAAAATAAAGATCATCCAGTTTGAGAGTTTCGATATCAATACCAAGGCGTTCGGCAATATAACTGTTACGTTTTATCCAATTGTAAATGTGCAGCTTACTGCCTTGGGTTGCAATTTTACCTATTATCATTAATTTAATAATGTTTGTTTTTGAACCGTATGCTTTTTCTAAGGTCTCAGATATCCGTAACCGATCCATCATTATTAAAAGAAGATAAATGAACCCAAAGTTAATTGTTTTGTTGATTTTCAGATCTTCACTATCAACAAGAACTCCTTTTGTTTTGTTTATTGCTGTTTTAAGAGCAGTAATGATTTTATCATCTAAACCATATTTTGACAAATTTAGAACGACTTCCGTTTTGGGTGTACCAGTCTCCTTGTCTCTATATTTCCTGCAAAGCAATACCGATTGATATACTTTACCATTTTTTCCTTTGCTTTTATTAATTTGTATATACATTTTGCAAACACACACAATAGTTACTACAAAAACAAGCTAATTAACTTAATTTTAACAATTTATACTTAAATTGCTGTTGCTACAAAAAGCAATAAATATTGAGCTAAGCCCTATGAAATCAGAAAAGATCAAAGTAAGTTCCGTTACACTCATTATGGTGTTGAATCAGGTGCAGTTGCAATATTGCATACTTGGGGGCAAAACTTAAGTTTACATCCTCATATTCACTGTCTTGTCCCTGCTGCAGGATATTCTATTCAAGGAAAATGGAAACAAATCGGACAAGGAGGTAAATATCTTTATCCTATACATGAACTAAGTGATACTTTTAAAGGCAAATTTTTAGATTCTATTAAACGAGCGTTGAAAAAACAAAATGCATTATCAAATTTTCGAAATTCTATCGAACAGGCATATT
>JAQVOR010000171.1 GCA_028702535.1 Bacteroidales bacterium | reverse complement strand
AGCTATATTTTTTAGGTGTTTATTTGTCGCTTTAATTACATCAGAGTGCAATTCTGTTTTTCTCTCGGTATTATATTTTTTAAGCTTTTTCTCCAGTATGTCAATCAAAAATTTATCTCCTCGATACTTTTTAATGATATTTTTAGCTTCAGGAACTATTTTAATACTCATTCCCTTTTTAGTTTTAGACCGATAAAACTCTATCCTATTATTGTAAATATCAGTTTGTTTCGCATAAAGCAAGTCTTTAAAATTCATTCCTATAAGGTAAAAGCTTAATTTAAACAAGTCTAGTGCTTTATTTTCAGCCCTGGTACCGGAGTAATTAAACAATTTTACAATGTCGTCAATACTTAAAGCTCTATGTCTAGTTTTTTCTGTAACAATCTTAAAGTTTTTAAATGGATATTCGTTGTATGTGATATATGAGTTTTTTATTGCATAGTTAAACACAGCTCTAATATTTCTCAAGTTAATGGAGATGTAATTAGTTTTATTATTATTATTTCGCAAATAATCAACTAACTTTTGTAAGAAACTAGGATCAATCTCTCGTAAAAGTATTTTTCTGTTTTTACTAAACTTCTCCAAAATTGTTTTAGTATTTTCATATAGCCTGTAAGTACCGGATTTAGGGTTTTCCTTTTTCTTCAAAAGTATAAATTCATCTAGTATGTCATTAAAATATATGGATTTTTCTTTTGTCCTGTGCTGTAGAAACAATTGTTTAATATCAACCGCTTTATAAACATTTATATTTTCGCTAGCAACCAAAGTAAAAAGAAATTGGTCAAAGTTTTGTTTGTACTCCTGTAATAGAATATTTTCTCGGTCAACATGATAATCTGTGCATGATTTTTTGATTTTACACTTAACATTATCCCAATCATTTTGCCTTAAATTATAAGGTAAGGCAATGTATGCTACTGTTGAATTATGTGAAATTCTTAGTTTCAAAGGGAATTTATTGTTTGCAATAGCCCTTCTAGTGTCTAATAAAATTGTAGATTTTGCCATAATTATTTGCACATTATTTGCACGATTTTTTCACAAAAATACATTATTTGCACGCAATTTGCAATTTTTTAAAAGAATAAAAAGGAACGAAAAGGAACGAAAACGAACATAAAAAACAAATACAAGACTAAAGAAAAAGCTTGATATTACTATGTTTCGCTTCCACAAACATCACAACATCAAGCTTTTTTTCTTGTGAGTCATGCTGGATTTGAACCAGCGACCCCTAGCCTGTCAAGCTAGTGCTCTAAACCAACTGAGCTAATAACTCATTAAGAATTACAAAAATAAGACTTTTTAGCGAAATGCAAAATTTAATATCTTGGTTAGTTGCAATATTTAAAACATACCGCAATTATGCAAAGAACCAAAAATGGTTTTTTGATTAATCAAAATATTCGATTTTGCGTTCTACAATAAACGACTGTTTCCCGTCACGAAACTCATTGCATCGTATCCAGTTTTTATTATTATCATATTCATATTCAAATTCGTAAACCCCTTGCGATTCTCCATATCTATCAAAATATGAACGTTTTATCAACATCTCATCTGCATCATATTCATATTTCGCTGTTATATAAATATCCTGCAATATATCGTGATAAAGGCCTTGTTGTTTAAGTTTCTTGTCATTGTATTGAGTTTCTGTTATGAGTACAATCTCTTCTTCGCTATCAATAAATATTTTAGTTTTTACAGGCATTCCATCTGAATTATATTCCATTATTTCATTATACAACAAATCGCCATCTGGTGAATAATTCTCTATTTTAGTGACTATGCCTGTGTTATCATAAAGGAAAACACTAATCTCTGATAATTCTCCCAATCCATTATAAACATAACTTGAATCACGCAATCCATTTTCGCCATAAAAATGATTTGTCTCTGAAACAATAAAATTTTCTGAGCCATAATTGGCACGACTAATAATAAAGCCCTCGCGATTAAACTGTGTAAAATCTCGTCTTTCCATGTCTCCTTTTCCGATTACCACCTCTTCATCATAATTAAAATAATACCTTATTTCGTCAATAGACTTAACATTACCTTTGATTTGGTCTTTTTGCAAATCTGTTTCAAGCTCAAAAATTTGTGTATCCGATCCTTCTTTTAGTGTTTTAGAGCCTGTGCATGATAACAAAGCAAAAAAGCAAAAAATAAAGCCTAATAAATATAGATGTGTTTTCATAGTATTGGTTATTATAAATAATGTTTTTTTAAACTGTTATTAATAGATTATAATTTTAGCACTTCTCAAATATACGAAATTCCATTATAAAAACTGAATTACGCAAAAATAATTTAGCAGATTGCATTTCGAAAATAAGGAATAGATTTCGTCGTTTTCCACACCAAAAAAGCTACAGATAAACCTACTAAAACTCCAATAAATATATCAGAGGGAAAATGAACGCCAAGGTATATTCGGGAATAAGAAACTAAAACTGCCCATGCAATTATTATGTAAGTATAAGTTTTACGTTTTACGAATAAAAGTGTAATCAAGGCTAATCCAAAGCTACTTGTTGCATGTCCTGAAAAAAAGCCATACTGTCCACCTTTATAATCATTAACCACGTGTACTTTTTCTGCAAGTTCCAAATTATGAGTTGGTCGGTATCTTTTATAGTTTTCTTTAGTCAAATGCGACACCTGATCAGTAATTGCAAAACAAATAACGGCAGCTAAGAGAGGAATCCAAAATTTATTTTTATATTTTTTTATAATAAAATAAACAAAAAATCCGACAACTGGTAACCAGAACCATTTTGAGCTTATTACGACTATAATAGGGTCAAGCCAATCAAAATGTAGTCCATTAAAGAACAACAATAACTTATGGTCAATATTTTCTATGCCCTCTATCATTCGTTGAGGTTTTTCCAAAGGATATCTTTTAATTTATCGATATTTTTATTAATTAGAGATGAGATAAACACAATTTCAATTCCTTTAGGTAATTCTGGTTTTAAAAGTTGTTCAAGTTCGTCGTCAATAAGGTCAGCTTTAGTAATGGCTAAAATTCTTTTTTTATCGAGAAGTTCAGGATTGTATTTATTAAGTTCGTTTATCAAAATATCGAATTCGTTCTTGATATTTTTTGTATCTGCAGGAATCATTAAGAGCAGTATTGAGTTTCGTTCAATATGTCTTAAAAACCGATGTCCAAGTCCTCTTCCTTCGGCAGCACCTTCGATTATGCCAGGTATATCAGCCATAACAAAAGATTTACCGTCTCTGTATTGCACAATACCAATATTAGGAACTAAAGTGGTGAACGCATAATCAGCAATCTCTGGTTTCGCGGCAGAGACAACAGATAAAAGAGTTGATTTTCCGGCATTAGGAAAACCTACTAGCCCAATATCAGCCAAAATTTTTAATTCAAGAATTACTCTAGCTTCAATTCCGTCGATACCAGGTTGTGAATATCGTGGTGCTCTATTTGTAGAAGTTTTAAACTCGGTATTTCCAAGCCCTCCTTTGCCACCTTCAAAGAGTAATACTTCATGATTTTCTTCAGTTACTTCGCATAAGATTTCACCTGTTTCAGCGTCTTTAACGATTGTTCCTAGTGGGACTTCAACAATCTGATCGGCACCGTCAGAACCTGTTCGATTTACTCCACTACCTTTCTGGCCGTTTACGGCAATCACATGTCGGTTATATTTAAGGTGTAACAATGTCCATAAATTTGGATTAGCTTTAAAAATAATATGACCACCTCTTCCCCCATTACCTCCGTCGGGACCGCCAAACTCAATAAACTTTTCTTTACGAAAATGCATTGATCCAGCACCGCCACTACCCGACCGGCAATATATTTTAACATAATCTACAAAATTTGATATTGCCATATTATTAAATCTCCATATATTTATCTGTAACAGTCTTTATATTATTAAATACTTCATTAACACTACCATTTCCATTAACTAATTCGCATTGCCCCTTATTAAGGTAGTAGTCTGTTACTGGTTTGGTTCTTTCATCGTATAAACGTAATCTATGTTCGATTATTTCAATGCTTGAATCATCGGGTCTGTTATATTTTTCATTTCTATTTAGCAACCTTGTTTTTAAATTATTGACATCTACAACTAACGAAACACAGATATTTTTTCTAATGTTTATTAGTTTGATTAGTTTATCAAATTCAAGACATTGATTTTTTGTTCTAGGGAATCCATCTAATACCATTCCCTTAATATGCTGATTGTTTTTAATAAAATTAGTTATCATTTCACAAGCTATCTCATCAGGAACAAAATTTCCATCATCAATTTTAGCCTGTGCGAGTTTACCAAGTTCTGTTAATGCCAAAATTTCACGACGTAAGATATCGCCTGTAGAGATATGTTCAAAGCCAAGGTGTTTAGCAATTAGTTTAGCTTGAGTTCCTTTTCCGCATCCTGGTGGACCTGAAATAATAACAGTCTGCATTACATTTTTTTTACAAAGGTATAAAAATAAAAAAAAGCGGCTACAAAGCCGCTTAATATAATTATGAAAAATAAATTACTTAATTATGGTTTTAAAAGTATCATTATCAAAATACTTAAAGAATTCCATATCTTTAGCTGCAAATTCTTTTAATGAAGAATCTTTTGTACAAGCAGTTCTAAGGTTATTAAATAATACATCTGTATCACCTTTACGAGCACCTGCGATAGCTTTAAGATAGAAATTGTGTGCATTATCTTTATCAGCACCACAATCAGTAGCTTTAATAGCACCGTCATTGTTTCCACTTAAAAGTTTTGCTAATCCTGCATTAAAGCAGCAATTGTCTCCGTAGAAGTTAGCAGCTTTTTCGTACTCACCATCTTTAATAGCGATGGCACCTTGTCCTGCACTTGCTTCTGGAACTCCAGTAGCAGATTGATAACTTGTTTTAGCATCTTCAAGATTACCTTCAGCAAGATAAACATTACCTAAGTTATTAAATACTGTACCGTTTGCTTCTATGCTTTTTGCTTTTTCGATTGAAGTTTTGGCTCCTTTAACATCACCATTTTTATATTGTACACAAGCAAGGTTATTAAAACCTCTCCACTCTTTAGGGAATAGCTGAGTTGTTTTAGTATAGACAGCTAATTTTTTATCAGCATTTTCTGACATATTACCTAAATAAAGCATTTCTTCAACAGTAAGTTTTTCAGGATTAGCATTAAACAGTGAATCTATTTCTGCATCAGTATTACCGATAAGCATAATATTTACTAAAACTTCTGAACGACGTAACATTGGGTGAATAAGTTTTTCGAGTTCTTCGAAAGTTTGAGTCATGTTACGAATTTCTTCTTCACGTTTAACTGGGTCAGTATTCATATTGACAACGCGCAAGATTAAGTCTTTATCTGCAAGATTAGAAGCAGCAACAGCTTTTTTGAAACCGTCCCAGTCTTCTTCTGTTACAAGATATTTAAAAAAGTCATCTTTTTTAAACTCGTCAATTTTTTTGAATTCATTCTTAACAAATCTATCAATTGTTTTTGAACGATCGTTAGAAACTTTAGTATTTATTTCTAATGTTCCCTCAGGAGAAGCATAAGAAATAAGTTCTACACCTGTAAACTCTTTTCTTGCATCCTCATTAACAGCCTTAACATATTCTTTTAACGCAACAATTTCTTCTCTTTTTTGCTCGCCATATTTTAATTCTGCACGATTTTTATCATAATTTACAAGCCCCATTTTTGAATCTGGAAGATCTTTTACAAATTTATCTTTTGCAGCACTTGAGCTTCCAACCATTTTCACTAAATCGGGAGTAGCGATAATAC
>JAQVOR010000170.1 GCA_028702535.1 Bacteroidales bacterium | reverse complement strand
CAGGATTTTATACTGTAAGTGCTACAGATAATTGGGGTTGTACTGGATATACATCTTACGATCTCAATCAACCAGGGCAAATACTTGTTTCGTTGAGTACTACTCCTGTTTTATGTTACGGCTCAAATGAAGGTAGTGCCTTGGCAATTGCATCTAGTGGCTCAGCACCGTATTCGTATCTCTGGTCAAATGATGAAATATCAAATACAATTACAGATTTGTATTCTGGTTTATACTTGGTAACTGTTACTGATGATAATAATTGTTCGGTAACAGCAGAAATTGAAGTTCCTCAACCTGAAAATCCGCTAAACATGACACTTATAATTAATGCAATAACATGCTATGGCGAAAATAACGGGTCTTTAACCTCACAAGCTTATGGTGGAACTCCTCCATACACTTACTTCTGGCAATATGACCAGTTTACTTCAACAAACACAAACATAAACAATCTATCTGTGGGAGAATATAGCTTATTGGTAGCAGATGCAAATAATTGCACCATTGATACAACTGCAAGTATTCTTGAACCAAGTGCAATTGAAGCCAATTACGCTTATGAAAACCCATCTTGTATTGGAAGCAATAACGGAAGCATAGAAATTAATGTTGTTGGAGGAACATCTCCATATTTATTTAGTTGGAACGGTGGAATGTCACCTATAAATTACATAAGTGGGTTAAAACAAGGCATATATCTGGTTACTATTACTGACGCAAATCTTTGTCTATATGAACTTAACTCTATTGCTCTCGAAGATGTTGACGAAGATTGTATTAAAATTCCTAATGCTTTTACTCCTAATGGAGATAATATAAATGATACCTGGATAATTGAGAATATTGATATGTTCCCGAATGCCAGTATTTATGTTTTCAACAGATGGGGACAGCAATTGTATAACGCAAAAATGTTAGATAACCCATGGGATGGAACTTATAATGGAAAATTTGTACCTACAGGAACATATATGTATGTTATCGACCTTTATAATGGCTCAAAAGCATATACGGGTATTGTAAGTGTGGTTTATTAAAAGATAAGTAAGGGGAAATATTTCCCCTTTTCTTATTTCTCTTGTTTTTTATAAATATTCTGTATCTTTGCGAGCAAAATTATGAAATTTTCGATATCGCATAACGACACAAAAACTAATGCCAGATGTGGTATTATTGATACAGATCATGGTAAAATCGAAACTCCAGTTTTTATGCCAGTAGGTACTGCTGGTACGGTTAAAGGGGTGCATATTACTGAGCTAAAATCAGAAATCGACGCAAAAATAATTCTTGGAAATACATATCATTTGTATTTAAGACCAGGGATTGACATTATTCATAAAGCTGGAGGATTACACAAATTTAATGGCTGGGATCGACCAATACTAACCGATAGCGGTGGTTTTCAAGTGTTTTCTCTTGCTGCTAATCGAAAACTTACCGAAGAAGGTGCTATTTTTAGAAGTCATATTGATGGTTCTAAACATACTTTTACACCAGAAACTGTTGTTGATATCCAACGAAGAATAGGCTCAGATATTATGATGGCTTTTGATGAATGCACACCTTACCCATGTGAGAAACAATATGCAGCAAAATCCCTTAAACTTACAAATAAATGGCTGACAAGAGGTTGGAAACACTTTAATAATTCTGCATCCATTTATGATCATTCGCAAACATTTTTTCCAATAGTACAAGGATCCGTACATAAAGACCTTCGCATGGATGCTGCAAAATTTGTTGCAGATATTGGTGCTCAAGGAAACGCTATTGGAGGATTATCTGTTGGCGAACCAACGCAAATGATGTACGATATGATTGATGTGGTAAACGATATTTTGCCTATTAGTAAACCACGATATTTAATGGGGGTTGGGACTCCTGCAAATTTGCTCGAAGGTATATCAAGAGGAGTAGATATGTTTGATTGTGTAATGCCAACTAGGAATGCTCGAAATGGAATGCTTTTTACTGAGGAAGGAACAATAAATATCAAAAATAAAAAATGGGAAGATGATTTCTCTTCTATTGACCCTGCTGGCGAAACATTTGTAGATAAATTATATTCAAAAGCATATCTAAGGCATTTAATTATTTCTGGCGAATTACTCGGTGCACAAATTGCAAGTATTCATAACTTGGGGTTTTATGTTAGACTGATGAAAAATGCAAGAAAGCATATCAAAAATAATAATTTTTATTCGTGGAAAAATAATATTCTGGAAGTATTAAATAACAGATTATAATTGAAAAAAATTGATATATATATCATAAAAAAATTCCTTGGGACTTATTTTTTGGCTCTTTTCCTGATTATTTGCGTAGCTGTTATTTTTGATGTTTCCGAAAAAATGGACGACTTCCTCGACAAAGGAGCCCCAATGAAATCAATTATATTCGATTATTACCTAAACTTTATACCTTATTTTGCAAACTTGTTTAGTGCTTTATTTGTATTCATTTCCGTGATTTTCTTTACTTCACGAATGGCTGCTAAAACAGAATTTGTCGCAATGTTTAGTAGTGGGATTAGTTTAAACAGACTCGTAGTACCATATTTTATAGCAGCGGCAATTATTACAGGATTCTCGTTTTTCCTAGGTAACTATGTTATCCCAGATGCAAATAAAAAAAGATTGGAATTTCAAAATCTATACTTTAAAGGCGGAGGCTCTAAAATGGGAGAATTTAATATACACCGACAGATAGAACAAGGAGTATATTTTTATGTAGAAAGCTATAACCGTGAAAGGAATATTGGCAATCGAATGACACTTGAAAAATTTGAAGGTGTAAAACTCGTATCAAAATTAAATGCCGACATGATGATTTGGGATTCAATAAACCAAACATGGATATTACAAGGCTATTATATTAGACAATTTGAAGACAATAAAGAAAGTTTAATCTCTGGTCTTAGAACGGACTCATGTTTTAGACTTAGACCAGAAGATTTTGAAAGTAAACTAAATGTAGTAGAGGCAATGAATCGCAATGAATTAAACACATATATTGCAGAACAACGGCTCTCTGGAACATCTGCAGTTGTTAACAGCGAAATCGAAAAATATTCGCGAATATCTGCCCCTTTTGCAACATTTATTTTGACTATAATCGGATTTGCTCTGTCTGTACGTAAAGTAAGAGGAGGATTAGGTATAAATATTGGCCTAGGATTATTGCTGAGCTTCTCATATATATTGTTTATGCGATTTGCAACAGTATTTGCTTTGAGTGGAACATTTAATGCTGCATTCTCAGTATGGATTCCTAATTTATTATATACTATAATTGCAGTAGGAATATATTTTACTGCTCCAAAATAATTTTTAACCAAATTATAATCTTATGAATAATAATGAAAAAGTTGAAGCTTTAAACAAAAAACGCCAAGAAGTAATGCTTGGTGGCGGTGAAGATGCAATACAAAAACAAAAACAATCTGGTAAGCTAACCGCAAGAGAAAGAATCAGCCTGTTGCTCGATCCAAATTCATTTAATGAGTATGACCTTTTTGCACAACACGAAGCAAAAGATTTTGGAATGATGGAAAAAGTACTTAATGGTGACGGTGTCATTATCGGAACTGGTACTATTCACAACAAACCCGTTTGCGTTTTTGCACAAGATTTTACCGTTGTCGGAGGATCACTCGGTTATATGCACGCTAAAAAAATCACAAAAATTCAAGATGTCGCAATGAAAATGCGTGTCCCTTGTATCGGAATTAACGACTCAGGTGGGGCTAGAATTCAAGAAGGCGTTAGCTCACTTGCTGGATATGGAGAAATATTTTATCGAAATACCCAAGCAAGTGGTGTGATTCCGCAAATTTCTGTAATATTAGGTCCTTGTGCAGGTGGTGCAGTATATTCGCCAGCTCTTACCGACTTTGTCTTTGTTGTTGATAAGGTGTCGAAAATGTTTATTACAGGACCCGAAGTAATTAAAACAGTTCTTGGTGAAGAAATATCGCAAGAAGACCTTGGCGGAGCTAGAGTGCATAGCGAAATTACTGGAAATGCTCACTTCTTTGCTCATAACGAACAAGAATGTTTTATGCAAATTCGTAAATTACTGTCAATTATTCCTCAAAACAATAAAAATGCTGCCGATAAAAATAAAACAGAGAAACCCACAGCAAAAATTGACATAAATAACATCGTTCCAATAGACCCAACAAAACCTTACGATGTACGTGATGTTATTAAAGCGATTACAGATAATTCTGACTTTGTTGAAGTAATGGAGAAATTCGCACAAAACATGGTTATTGGTTACGGACGAATTGACGGTAAAACAGTCGGATTTGTTGCTAATCAACCATATTATCTCGCCGGAGTGTTAGATGTTGACTGTTCTGATAAAGCGGCTCGATTTATTCGCTACTGTGATGCTTTTAATATTCCTATCGTTACTCTTGTTGATTTACCAGGATATCTCCCAGGTGTACAACAAGAGCATTCAGGCGTTATTAGACATGGTGCAAAAATACTTTATGCATATAGCGAGGCAAGTGTACCTAAAATTACTGTAATCCTGCGTAAAGCTTATGGCGGTGGATATATAGCTATGGGCTCACGCCATCTCGAAGCAGACTTTGTTTATGCGTGGCCTACTGCCGAAATCGCTGTAATGGGTCCCCAAGGTGCTGCAAATATTATATTCCGTAAAGAAATAATGGCTGCCGAAAATCCTGATGAAATGAGAAAACAAAAAGTTGAAGAATATAAACAACGGTTCGCTAATCCTTATGTTGCAGCAGCTAAAGGATACGTAGATTCTGTTATCAAACCTGCTGAAACTAGAGAAATGCTAATACACTCGCTTAATGTTTGCGAAAATAAAGCAGAAATTAAAACAGACAAAAAACACGGAATCCCACCATTTTAAATCTATAACTATGGACGAAAATAAAAAAATTCAAATCACAATAGATGATGAAAATTACGAAACATTTTCTACTCCTGCTTTCGAAAAGAAGAAAAAGTGGGAAATGCCTGATGACAACATAATTAAATCTATTATACCGGGTACCATAATTGACGTAATGGTCAAACAAGGACAAACAGTAAAAGAAGGTGATATTATGTTGGTTATTGAAGCTATGAAAATGAACAACAGATTAGCTTTTACTAAAGACGGGGTCGTTGACAAAATATTCGTCAAACCTGGCGACATCGTGGCTAAAGGTAAGGAACTTCTAAGTTTAAAATAAAATTTGTTGGATGCTATTCAACTAGTAGTCGGAAGAAAAATCTTCCGACTTTTTTATTTTAGTTATATACCTCACATTGTAAATTTTAATTGTTTAATTAGGATAAATACCTTGATAGGGTAAACTCATGCTTTTATAGTGCTGCAATCACTACGAATTTTTAAAATCTTTTGAGTCTGAAAGACTCATTTATTTTAACCTTTGACTGAACGTAGTGAAAGTCAAGGGTTAATACCAATATGATATCGAATTGGTATAATACATACCGACGAGTCACTTTTGGCATGTGTTTTTGGTGCTTTTGCAACCCAAAAACCATGACAAAAGGCCTTTTACGGTCAAAGTATGTGTTTGTCCTAAGCAGCTTAAATTTAATTTTCATTTTGTTGATAATTTGAACTCTATATATTCAGAAAGCATTAAAAACCATTCTCAAATAATATTCAAATGGACATTATAAAAAAAGTCTTTAGTAAAAATAAGATATTCCTTTACGCAGGTGTTATTACCTATCTAATTGGGGTAATAGTTTTAGCTTTTTTGAGTAATAATAACTCTCAAGAGATTAATGCTCAGCAGCCATTATTTAATATATTACAAG
>JAQVOR010000169.1 GCA_028702535.1 Bacteroidales bacterium | reverse complement strand
AAACCTAAAAAATCTAATTATAAGTTGGTTTATTAGGAAATATCCACAAAACATCAATTATTAAATCAATTAAAAAACAAAATCAATCAAAAAAACATGGATAAAAAAATCCTTGCGGATTTAAGGTTTACAAAAAACGAAAATACAAGTTTAAATTTTCAATAATTTATCAACTATTCAAAAACTGTTCCTAAAATATATTAAAAAGAGGTAAAAAATGCAAAGAATAAAAAGCAAAAAAAGGAACATCAAGGAATTAAGAAATTAAAGATTTTGTTAAGAACGTGAAACGGCAAAATTAAATGCAGGTAAGCCTCTCTTCGAGAAATAAAAGGATGCGAGAAACGTTAATTAATTTATAAGTTTTAGAATAACTCGTAACCAACAAAGCACATTTTGTTATAAAAATTTGTTTTATTGAAAAATATTCTTATAAAGACAGTATTATCCAAATAAAAGCCGTATCTTTGCACAACCTTTCAATATCTTAATTGAGAGTAAAAGCGTATCATAATGATAAATACATTAAAAATTGGTAATCTTGAAATTAGAATACCGATTATTCAAGGTGGCATGGGAGTTGGTATTTCTTTATCTGGAATGGCTTCGGCGGTTGCAAATCAAGGAGGAGTTGGAGTAATTGCGAGTGCTGGTTTGGGAATGCTTTACAGACAAGCAGGAGCGAATTTTCTTGAAAATAGCATTACTGGATTAAAAGAAGAACTACGAAAAGCCCGCGAAAAAACGCAAGGTGTTATTGGCATAAATGTTATGGTTGCAATGTCTAACTTTGCAGATATGGTAAAAACCGCCATAGCCGAAAAAGCTGATATTATTTTTAGTGGTGGTGGATTACCTTTAAATTTACCTTCATTTTTAACAAAAGAAAGCACTACAAAATTAGTTCCAATAGTATCTTCAGCAAGAGCTGCAAAACTTATTTGCGAAAAATGGAAACATGATTTTGACTATCTTCCAGATGCAATTGTTGTTGAAGGGCCCAAAGCAGGAGGACATTTAGGATTTAAAGCTAATCAAATTACTGATGATACTTATTCGCTCGAACATCTAATTCCGGAAGTTTTAGCAGTTGTAAGAAATTTTGAAAATATTTACAATGTTAAAATCCCTGTTATTGCTGCTGGTGGAGTTTATACTGGACAAAACATATCTGATTTTATTGATTTAGGAGCTTCAGGTGTTCAAATGGGAACAAGATTTGTTACAACAACAGAGTGTGATGCCTCCGAAGCTTTTAAACAAAGCTACATAGATGCTAATTCCGAAGATATTCAAATAATACATAGTCCAGTCGGAATGCCAGGACGTGCAATCTCAAATGGCTTTCTTGATAAAGTAAAACTTGGTCAAAAAATACCAATTAGATGTCCTTTCAAATGTATAAAAACATGCGATATATCGTCAAGTCCATATTGCATTATTTCGGCTCTTTATAGTGCATTTAAAGGCAAATTTAATAATGGATATGCTTTTGCTGGCACTAATGCTTATCTTGCGAATAAAATCATTTCGGTTAAAGAAACTTTTGAAACAATTTTGGAAGAATACACAAATAGAAAATAATTTTCTTTGCTATTACTTATCTACAAAAATCTGTATTAAATTAAACATAAATTTACTATTTTTGTTTCTAACACTAAAAACCTAAAAAAATGACACAAAAGGACGAAATAATTGAGACAGTTGAGACTAAAAAAGAAAGTCCTAAAAAAGAAAATAAGTTTATAAAATTTATTTTAAAACATAAGTATTATGTGGGACTAATACTAATCATATTTATAATATTAGTATGGTCGTTAATTAGAATAGCTATTCTTAAGAATAATTTCAATAATCAAAAACAAGAAATTACGACTCGATATGAATTAAAGCTCGATAGTCTAAATTCTGAAAGACTTCTTTTAACAGCCACAACTTTTTCGTGGGCTATTAGAAGCGAACTTTTAAGAGACAACAACGATCAAATCAATCAATTTTTCAATGAGTTTGTTAAAAATACTGATATTGTCAAACTGCAATTTATAAATCCCATAACATCTGTTGTTGAAATATCAACTGACAAAAAAGATGAAGGAAAAATCATAACAAGTTATAAAAATATTACAGAGCAAATTATTAAAAAAGATTCAACAGAGTTTATAATTGTTACTCCTATCACAGGTTTAAATAGAAAAATAGGAATTTTTGTAATCCACTTCAAAAACTTAACATATTAATAAAAATGAGAACAATTTTAATTATTGCCATAGCTTTTTTGACATTAGGTCAATTAAACGCACAAAACTCGTTACTTAATTTTAATGAGGAAAACATTTTAATAAACGGGACACCTGTCAATGTTGGAAATGTCATGCTAAAAGGCGACATAAAAGACATTAGTAAATCGTGGGAGTCATTTATTAAAACTCATTTGAACGATAAGATGAAAGAAGATGACGGTGTATTAGTACTCAAAGAAACTGTTATCAATCAAATAACAGATAAGAGAGGAGATTTATTAACATATATCTATAATAAAGATAATGAAATTTCTCTTAACGTAGCCTACAAATTAGGATATGATGTTTACTTGGACTCAAAACTATACCCTACTGAATTTGACAAATTTGAAGAGTTTATCAACTATTTTGTTCACAATTATTATAATGACTATTTGCCTAGTTACATTAAGGAAAAAAAGAAAGCCTTAAAGGTATTGCAAAAAGAAGAAAAGAAAGCAAAAAAATCTATAAAGAAGAGTGAAAAGCAAAATATTAAACTTAATAAATCGAATTCAAAATACGAGAAAAAGACAAGTAAAATAGATGTCCAGATTGACAAATATGAAGATGATGAAAAAATAAATAAGCTTAACATCACGAAATCTGGAAATGTCAAGAAAGTATCAGAAAATGAAACAAAAATCAATTATAATTCAGGACTAATTTCTACAAATGAAACATTAGTAAATTCTTTAAAACCACAGATTAACACCATTACAAATGATATTAATTCTGCAAAATTGACTTTGATTGAGGTAAGATCTAAGATAAAAACATCGAAATAAGGTTTATTCTCGGTTAGACAGTATCTCTGGCTCTATTTCAATAAGAGGGATTGTCAAACAACAAAATAGCTTCGTCAATTCTGCATACTTTATTATTTGACAAACCCTTACATCAGTAAACTAATACAATAATAAGTTAAATCAAAGAATGAATCTCGAAATATAAATTTATTAAATCCGAATAGTTGTATGAAGACCTTATTTTTTATATTAATAGTTTTAATAGTTAATTCATGTTCTACAATGAATGAAAAGAAAATAACAAAGGCATCAAAAGAAAATGACAAAGATAAAATTGCTTTAAATTTTAAACTTGGTCCTACAACAATAATTTACAAAACACGTAAAGACTACAAACAACTTGTGCCAGTAACATTATCAGCAGACAAGTCAAAAATTGTTTCTTATCCACATCCAAAGGATATTTTTTACAATGGAGAACTTGCTTATCCAACAGAACTTAACAACGAATACTTACTTGATAATAGAGGAATTAACAGCAATGTAGCTTTTCTTAATATTAGTTATGCAGAATATAGTGAATTAGACAAAGTCCCTTCAATCGATGAATTATTTGAAATGATTTTAGATAATGATCCTTTAACAGAAATCTATAATTGCGGAAACAGATATACTTTTAAAAATGAAATATCTGATTTAAACAGGTTAATTGAAAACAATAGATTAAAAGAATGTAAATGCTTAGTGATTGACAACCCCTCAAATAAGTAATAGTTAAAGTTTTAGTACGATTAGAATTAGTAAACTTAGTTTTGATATCAAATTGGTATAATTCTTTATTATCATAATCTAATTTTAGGTTTACATCAGTTTTACATATCTGTATTAACCTGAGTTCGACGAAACTTTACAAGTTCAGATTGATGTAGTGTCGTTAATCCCATCTCCAAAATCATACGCAAGTATCTTAATGCCAAACTCTTGCATTATGTTTTTAATGATATTATTCATTAAAACTATACCACTACTATTCATCAAAAATGTAACATTAAATCAGACTTTCAGACTAATTTAGCTTTGCTACACTCGCTAATTCCGAGTACACGGAGGACTACGGACAATAAATTATTCTTTTATAATTTTTAAAGACGAACTTCCCTTATCGGTTTGCAGAGTAACAATATAGAGTCCATTTGCAAAGTTGGACAAATCAATTACTTCGGTTTGTTTAAGGTTATTTTTCACAAAGATTGTTTTACCTGTAATATCAGAAATTTTTATTGTTTGAACACTCTCCTCTAAGAAATCAAAATTTAAAATTCCGTATGTAGGATTTGGGTAAATTGAAACAACCTGTTCTTCAGTATCATTAACTAATAATTCAAGACATTCATTTTCGTCATTAACAAATTGTGCCGTTTCATCTTTTGTCCAGCTTGATAAATATTCCGCTGTTTTATCATCTACATATATACAGATTAAGTCAGGATTATTTTCAGCATTAAAAGAGAAAACATTTGCATTGTTCTCATTTCTTACATCTATACTTGAAAGCTGATTGTTATTACATATCAACAAATATAGATCTGAATTTACAGAAACATCCAAACTTTCAAGTTGATTAAAATTACAACTTATTTCTGTTAAGTCTATATTTGCAGAAACATCCAAACTTAGGAGTTGATTATCATCGCACTTCAAACTTGTTAAATTCGTATTTTGAGATACATCCAAACTTGAAAGTTGATTAAAATTGCAATTTAATTCTGCTAAAGCGACAAAATCTTCAATTCCTAATATTGGTCGTTTGTGCACTCGTTCCTATTGCTAAGATTACAAATAAAGAAACAATCAAAAAGCAGTAAAATTTTTTCATAATTTTATAATTTAAGTGTCTATGATTTAATCCGAGTGCAGTGATAAACTAAATATTTATTATCTTCTCACTATTCCTCGAATTATTTTATTAGAAATTATTATTGAACTCTAACTGTTAATTACGTTTAAATAAAAAACATAGCAACACTCGGATTGCAATCCGAGCGAGCCAGTGAATCTAATTTGTCGCCGACTTTACTCTCTCCATATTAAAAAGTCATTTCGAGCGGAGGGAGAAATCTTTTAATTTTCGGATATAAGTTAATAATTATAATTCTATATTTACCAATAATTAAAATACATAGAGGATAATGGTGTTCTAAGTGAAAACAAATCCGCAAGCTTTTTAGACGATAAAAAAATGAAAGAACTAATTCATACAATAGTTGATGTAATCAGAAAAAACGCCACTTTAGATTGGAGCAAAAGAGATGATGTAAAAGCCAAACTCCGACTTACCGTCAGAAAAGTCTTAATGTGCTACGGCTACCCACCCGACTTAGCAAGAATGGAAGCAGATAGAGTTATAAATCAAAGTGAATCGTTAGCAGAGCTGTTTGCTGAGGAGAGGTAGAGAAAGATATTGCAAAGCAATTTAATAACCTGAGTTGGGTGTAATTTTTACATTACTACCAAAACAGGTAAAGATAATTAAGGAGTTTTTGGGTGGAAAGCGATATGTAGAGGTTTAAACACTTGCTTGCACAATACGTTCATAAATATGTTCAATATTTTACTACAAATTGCTTTTTATTTCGATTTGGAATTAGTATTTTTACAGGAAATATTATAAATGAGTATTATCTGTAAATATATTTGTTATGATTTTATACATGTAGGGAGTATTAGGGAATATTGTATGGCGATTATTGTACATATATTACCGTTGCTAATAAACAGTAATATAACCTGCACGCAGCACCCAGCGAGTATTACAGGTTGAACTACACCGCCACCTGCCATCTGTTATTTGTTTTTTTAATTTCTATGTATTTTGCGAGGGTTTTGCGTT
>JAQVOR010000168.1 GCA_028702535.1 Bacteroidales bacterium | reverse complement strand
GTGAAGGTTATATAGGGGTGTTTGGAAAAACTACAAGTGGGGGTTTCGGTGTATATTCTGATGGAGAATTAGGAAGTTCTGGCACTAAATCATTTGTTATAGACCACCCAAGTGATCCCGAAAATAAAATGCTTAAACATTATTGTATGGAGTCTCCCGAAGTATTAAATCTATACAGAGGAAATATCGTTTTAGACCAAAACGGAGAAGCAATAGTTTCTTTACCTGAATATTTTGAGAGCATTAATACAAACTTCTCTTATAATCTCACTCCTATTGGAGCAGCTGTTAATCTTTATATTAAAGAAAAAATTAATAATGGACAGTTTAAAATCGCTGGAGGAAATCCAAATATGGAAGTTTCTTGGACTGTTTATGCAGAAAGAAATGACCTATACTTACAGAAATATCCTAATTCGAAAGCGGTCGAGGTTGAAAAGCGTCAAAAAGGAAAATATATTCACCCTGAGCTTTATGGACAACCTAAAGAAAAAGCAATGTTCCCTAATTACAATATGCAAGAAAAACTGAAACTTGAAGATAAAGATTCAGAAAAACCAGTACTAAAAAAACCTTTTAAACTCGACAAATAGTTTTAATAGTTAATAATTTTTTTCATGTTTTTAAAGTCGTCCTAAATTTATTTAGGGCGACTTTTTTTTTGTAGTACATTTTAAACCTGAATTAAAAGAAACATTTTAAAATCAAAAAAACAATATTAATCGTTCTTATCTCATTTTTACAAGTTTAGCAGAATAGCTTGCATCCTTTCCTAAAAATGATACAAAATAAATCCCTGGCACCCAATCATTTGTATCAATGCTAAATGAAATTGAACTTTTGTAAGTCGAATTATTAGAATCAGAATTTATCCCATCTCTAATATAAATGCAATCGCCAGTATTCTTAAATATTTTTATTTTATTGATTTCGAAATTTGCATTAATACTAAGATTAACTTCGTCAGTAAATGGGTTAGGATAAATACTTAAACGATTGAGTGCTGTTTCGCTAATTTTATTGGTACTCCCTTGTGTTGGTTCAAGCATTAGTATATTATCTGAGCCATCGGGATATGATCCAAATGTTCGCTGATTATTGCATTCCATAAGTTCAAATGAATCAATAAATCCAAAAGATTTATATGAAAAGCTTAACACTTTATTATCAGATTCATAAGGATTTTGATCTATGAAATAGATGTCTGGGGGGATAAGGATACATCTGATTAGTCATTTAGAATTAACATGGGTAGTAACTGAGGGCAGACGCGAATATGCCAAGCGAAGGCTAAGCCGGAACAAGAGTCCTTCCGCAGTGCAGATGTCTCTCTTTTGACAGAGGTGGTTTTCAAAAAAACTAAGCCAGTATCTGCAAACACTTAAATATGTGATAGTTACAAACTAAGATCGCTGATAATTATTTTTTGTCGGTTAATACTGATTCTTTTTATATTTGAAAGTTAGTTTAAAAATATTATCGTTTTTTATTTCAATTTCTTTATTGATGTATTTTCAATCAATACTTTCATTTGAGATATTGCCATTTTATTTAATCTTCCCATTCTTTCAGAAGGTTCAATTCCTGCTTTTATTAATTCAGCATTCATGCTTTCTATATTAGACAAAACTACCAATTATTCCATTGTTGCATAATCTCGAATATTCCCTTTTTTGTCAGGATTCTCGTCTCTCTAAGTATTAGCCGTTTTCCCAAACAAAGCAATATTCAACAAATCAGCTTCATCAGCATAAACAAAAGAACTTCTATCAATATTTTTAGGAATCAAATTTTCCTTGATTGCGGCAGTATGTATATGGTAATTTACTTTTGCTAATGTTCTTGTTAAATTCCATTCAAGTTGTTTTGTATCAAACTCTTCTTGTTTTAATCGCTTGAACTCTTTTAGTAGATATATTTTGAATTCTACACTAATCCAAGATGCAAATTCAAGTGCAATATCTTGGTGGGCAAATGTCCCTCCATTCTTTCCTCTTTTGGATATAACTCCTTTTGCATCAGTTAAATCGATCCATTTTGAAGGAGAAAGGGTAAATGAATTACTTCCAGCCTCAAACAATAAGGAGTCGAATTCGACCCCTTTAAAATCAGGATTAATGAGATTTCTGTCTAAAGTTCTTGTGAACTCAGCATAACAGATTGGTGCTTTTACTCACTGGCTTGTTTTTCAGCTAACTTGATTATTCTATTTTTATCAATATAATGCGTAGCATATCTTTCTTCAATTGATTTATCGCCTGAATCGAGAAACAAACTATAATCATGAAAATGATTTTATGATGTCTTCAACTTCTCTTTGGTCTAGAGAGAACCATTCACCTCTAATTCGTTTGTCAGAATAAGCATCATGTAATGCTTTTTCAAAACTTTGTGCAATTTTTCTGTTTGGGAACTTCTTTGTACATATCAACTCGATTGTAGGTTTTTCACTTTGTAGAGTTTTTTCTCTGTATTTAGGACTGTTGGAGATTCCAATTTTATGATAATTATTTATTATGTCTATCATTAGATAAACATAGCAATTTGATTCATTATCAGTATCTATACTATTTGAAATATCTATTTTTTTTAATGGTTGATAATTATCTATTTCATTTTGTACAGAGTTGTGATATAGGTTAAAAAGTCGTCTAATTACATGTTGGAACGTTTTATTAAGTTCATAGTCTGAATGAAAGTTTTCTTTTTTATTATCTACTCGAGTTTGTAATAAATTGTTATTTTTTAGTAACTCTAAATGCTCAATACAAAGTGAAACTTCAAATTGTCTTAAATTGTAACCTATGTTAATCTTGAGGGTATTTAAAACGAACGAAGCAATCTCTGCATTTTCAAAAAGGAAACTTATGGTATCATTTTTATGGATATCTATTTCAGATTGGTCGTACCCTACAACTAAGTAATCTTTTGAGTTAATGTTTTTGACACTAAACCACAAACCAGTTGTTATTGGTATGTTTGAGCCAAAACTGTTGCTTAAATTGCTTTTAAATAGGCTGTAAGTGTCTTCGGGCAAGAACTTTGATAGGTCTGTCGGTCTGTCAAATGATTCTTTAATCGTTATCGTTTTTTCTTTTGTAAAACTGTCAATTTCGACAAGGTGTTCAATGTTTGTTGTTTCATTTATGTATGTAGCATCATCTGGATAAATCGCAAATAATATAACATTATTTGGTTTATCGCTGAAAGTTGAAAATATCGAGTTATAAATTATATTTGTTTTATTTATTAGACTTTCATAAAACCCACTTTCAGTTGCAGTTATCTTTATTGACATCTGTTTTTTTAATTTGAGACAAAATTTAGATAAATGAAATAACATATGAATTTCATAAACAACATCACCTTTGTTTATATAGTCACCATCTTTAAAATTTGATATAACATTTTGTATTTCTACGATTGTTTGTATTCCTAGATTGTCGTTTTTGTTTGCAATATATCTTTGACATGTAGTTATGTTGAAATTTTTACACCGAACTGTATTTGTTTCTATTTCGCCAATAATGTTATAATTCTGTAATTCCGTATATGTGATTTTGTTTTTCTCATTTAACTCATGTTGTTGTTTCAGTTGTTGGATTTCTCTTTGCTTATTTAACTCATGTTGTTGTTTCAGTTGTTGGATGGGAATGAGATATGTGATTACCGAACCGATAAACACAGATACTGCCAATACCACTATGACAATAAATGCTGGAAGGTTTACAAACTCTCCGTTATCAAGAGCGGTAGTAATGCTCAAAAAAATCATGCCTCCAAGAAGTATCTCAACTATTACTAAGATCTTAAAAGCTTTGTCATATTTGTCTTTCATAATTTTGGTTATATTCTTGCTTAAACATGTTTTTGTAATTATTATTCGATGATTGTTTAAATAAAAAGATTATCTAACATCTTAATTACATTACAAATATAAAGTTTTTGTTTCCAAAGTTTTATATTTGTATAAAAAAATCAATATGAAACTAAAATTGCTTCTGCTGATTTGTTTGTTTTCTAGTGCTAATTCTTTTTCTCAAACTATTGAAGAAACAATAGATTACATTAATATGATGAGCAAGGATTATTTTGATGATTCTTTTTGGATTAACGATTTGACAATTGTTGTATTAAATAACAATATGTTTACAGAAGATATCGAATTTGAAAAGAAATATTATAATTTTAGTGTTAATGAAAAAGGGTTTCTGAAACTATCTATATTAAAAGATTTGTATATTATTCCTGCGGGTACATTTTATACTGAGGATTACAAGACTAATATGGAGCTTAGAGTTCTCAAAAAGAAAGGAGTGGTTGTCTTTACTTGGGCATGTTATTTAAAGCAAATGAATCCGACTACGCTATATAGTTGTGTTTTTCTCGACAGTAAACTTTACGATACTCATAATTACAATATTATTTTGACTTGTAGTGCGATGTTTTGTTTTTATAGTGTTCCTGATGGCGTCAATGATGGTAGTGTTTCTTCAACTAAAATTGCTATTAGTGTGCATGGTTCTCATGCAACTTATAGTATCGATAATGCATTAAATCACCTTATTAAACTTGCAAAAGAAAATCCAGACTATTGGGAGAAAGACCCTTTTGAATAATAATTTACTGTCCGTATCGATTGGCAGTTACCTATAAATTACATACCCCACCTGCATTAATGGGGAAAATCTTTTATGCGAACCCTACCACATATAATTCAAGTTAATTTTTATAATTCTGTTGGTTCTTAAACTGTTTTATTGGAATTTCATAAAAACTAAGATTAAAACTTGATTAACCCAGAAATTTCACTAAGATTTTGCAGATGTTGACCAATGGTTGACTAAAACAAGAAAACGCATCTTGTAAAAGACACGTTTTCAATTAGTTAAGACTTTGTTATGTAGTCCGTAGGGGACTAATAACTATCAATTTTACAAAATCTGTAAAACCTTACAAAACCTTACTTTTATTTTGCAATATCAATACTTACAGATGTGTTATTGTTTTAGTGAGTATTGAGGTAAATTGAAATAAATTGAAATAAATTGACGTTTTGGGTACAAAATGGGTACAAAGTTTTAAATAATTATTATCTTTGTATCAAATCAAATGTTAAATAGTATGGCAACTATCAATTTTAAACCACAGGGTGCAAAACTCGAACAGTCAATTTATATGACAATTACAAACGGATATGATTATTCTTTTGAACCTCGCAAAAAAATAAAGTATTCAGGAAATACAGGACGTAAAGTCAATCGTAAAAAATGGAGTAAGTTATTAGAGATCATCGAAAACGACACAACATCCAGAGATGAGGAACTTAAATCATTAAAAAATTCAATTGAAAATCTGAAACAGAATTTCAAAAATGCAATTAACGACGCAATTAAAAACGGTGATGTAATCACAAACGACTGGTTAAAAACGAATTTCGATATTATCACAGGGAAAAATATTCCAGACGTTGAGGAACAACAGAGAATTGAACAAAGCAGAATAATCAACAGTATTGACCAATACATAAAGAAACCCGTAAAAGATAAATTGAAACGCGTTCACAGTACTTTGGGCAAATATCGAACTTTGAAAATAAAAATTCAGGACTTTGAAACCTACAAAAAGAAACAGTACTTTGTAAAAGATGTAAATATTAAGTTTAGGGACGATTTTACGGAGTACCTTACAACCGTTCAACAGTTATCAGAAAACACCACAGGACGATATTTAAGAGCATTAAAGACAATTTGTTTAGATGCGAAAGTAAGAGGAATTGAAACACACCCACAACTCGAAGTTGTTACAGGAATATCAGAAACCGCACACAAAATATTTTTGTCTTTTGATGAGATTGAAACAATAAGTAAAAAAGAATTTATTCGTACTGCATTAGATAATGCGCGGGATTGGTTAGTTATTGGTTGTTATATTGGACAACGCGTCGG
>JAQVOR010000167.1 GCA_028702535.1 Bacteroidales bacterium | reverse complement strand
ACAAAAATGTTTATGCCCGCTGGGCAAAAGAAAAACTTACCTGCTGTTTGTTTATTGATGTTAAAGCCCGCTGGGCTATAACCAATATTATTACAAAATACCGCTTCGCTCACTCGGATTTACCGGCTCGCTCGGATTTATTTGCAATCCGAGTGTTGCTATAATCCGAGTGTTGCGGCTACTGTAATCTCAATTTTTTTTAACTTTCCATCCACGCTTTTGAAAAATAATCAATTTTTGTGGTTTTGAGTTTTTGTTGTTTTTACTGACGTTTACATTGCCTCTAATTTATTATCAGAAACAAGATTTGATTTGTTTTAGTCGGCAATAGAAAGTCAAAATTCGACAACAATATTTTTCAACTTTCCATCATCCGCCTTTTTGCGGTTATGGAAACGTTAAAAAAGCACATGAAGTACAATCAATTTTTGTAGTTTTCGTGTTGTAGTCTTTTCTGACGTTTACATTACCTTCAATTTATTAGCAGAAACAGGATGTGATTTGTTTTTTTTTGCAATGTAAAGTCAAAATTCGACTGCAAATTTAGGGTTGATTTTTAAATCTGGAGATTGCTGGTTTGCGAATAAATTAGGAGTTCTGAGCCTGTGGATATAATGCAGCAAACACTGTCTTATATTACCCTCGTCTAAACTCACTACTAATTATTGCAGCAGCAACTGAGATATTGAGAGATTCAGCATGTTGTTCTGTGGTATGGTATGGCGGGATAAAAATCTTTTCATCCAAAAACTTAGTGATTTCGTCAGAAATTCCACTTCCTTCGTTGCCCATAATGAATAGTGCATCTTTAGATAATTTAGTTTTGTAAATACTTTCGCCTTCGAGAAAAGTTCCATACGTTTTTTGGGCAGTAGTAAGTTTGTAATTTTCTATAAATTCAGGCAAATCAACATAATGAATTTTAACTCTTAAAAATGCTCCCATGCTTGCTTGTATAACTTTAGGATTATAAACATCTGCTGAATTTTTTGAGCAAATAAGATTTTCTATTCCAAACCAATCGCAAATACGCAGCATAGTTCCAAGATTACCCGGATCTTGAATATCATCAACCGCCATTGTAAGTTTTGATTTCAAATCTTCAATATCGAGTTTATAATCAGGTATTTCCATAATAGTTAAAACTCCTGGAGCAGACTTTAGATTTGATATTCTTTTCATGCCAATATCGTCAGTTGTAAAAACTTCGTAATGCTCAGAATCAATTGGCAATTCTTTGTCTTGATTATAAACAACAAATTTAATTTTGCAATCTGTTTTGACAGCCTCTTGCAAAATTTTTATTCCTTCGGCAACAAAGAGTTTATTTTCGTTTCTGTACTTTTTTAAGGACAAGGAGGATATAAGTTTGCTTTTTATTTTTGAGAGTTTTTCTATCATTTTGTTTTAATATAAGGATAAATTTTATCAAGAACTACCTGATTAATAGCTTTTTGTGCAACAAGTTCCTCAAGAGTTTTTATCTCGCCAGCAAATTTGCGATAATTAAGAATGCTTTTCGTGATTTCTTGGTTTATATATGGATGGCTTATTAAATCCACATATTTGGCTGTATTAATATTTATTTTTTTGATATATGATGTGTCAATAATAAAACTATTTTTTACAGATTCGTAGAGTTCATCGGTAAAGCCATAGACTTCCATAAGCTGCTCGACGTCAATAAAGCCACCAAGTTTATCACGATATTCAATTATCCTTTTAGAATAAGAAGGCCCAATTCCGCTTAATTTTTGTAATTCTATTCCGGTTGCAATATTTAAGTTAACACTAATATTTTCGTTGCTAATATTTGGTTTTTCTTTGAAAACTGTATCGATTTTCACATAAGGTTTAAGTTTATCAACAAATTCGGGGTCTAAACCATAAATCTTTTCAATATCATTTGCCTCCGAAAAATAACCTCCACTATTTCTAAATTTAATAATATTATTACTTTGCCAGTCTAAAAATCCTAAACTTAAAAACTCCTCTTTTGAGGCAGTATTAGGGTCAAAATAAAATAATTCATGCTCTTTTACGGTTTCGTTTTTATCAGGATATTGATACTTATAATTTTTTGAATATGATTTTTTAGGAATATTAATAAATTCTTTAATATGTTCAAATTCTTCTTCCGACAAATCTTTAACTCGTAACATATCTTCGGGTTTATAAAACTTCCATTCTTTTTCGCGATATTGCATAATCCCATTAACCGAGCGTGGCGATAAGCCTAAACTAAGTAATTGGTTGGCATCGGCGGTATTTGGGTCAAAACTTAGGGGAGTTTTTGAAAAATCGGGAGTTTGATAAGCAATAAATCTATCAATATCTTTCTCAAATTCGGTAAAATCGACACGTTTATTATGTTTTGTGTTATTTACTATAATTCTAACAGATACAATTATTACAAGAATAATTAGGAGGACTATAATTCCGTTTCGTTCACGTTTCGAGAAATTAAAATATTCTTTTATAAAACCCTTCATCAGTTTTTTAATTATTATTAATTATTTTTTATTTGGTTTATATTCCTTTTTGATAAAAGAAAAATAATTATCTGCTTCCTTTTTCATAACTGGAGCAAGTATTATAATTGCAATAAGATTAGGAATACTCATAAAAGTAATAACCATATCGACAAAACTCCAGACAAGTTCTAATCCCCAAACACAACCAAGAAAGACGAATGCTCCATACGCAAAATAATATGGTTTTATTGCTTTATCTCCCCAAATATATTGCACAGCTCTGCTTCCATAATATGACCAAGCAATTATTGTAGAAAACGCAAAAAGCAATAAACCTATGCTTACTACATGTTTCGCAATCCAACCTAATCCAATTTCTCTAAGGCCAGTTTCAAAACCAAGAATTGTCATGCTCACACCTGCTGAGTCATGGGCAGTCCATGCTCCAGTAATAACAATAACCAATGCAGTGAGAGTACAAATAATAATAGTGTCCACCAATGGTTCTAAAGAAGCAACAAGACCTTCTTGCATTGGGTGCTCTGTTTTAGCAGCAGCGTGAGCAATTGGAGCGGATCCTTGTCCAGCCTCATTTGAGAAAAGCCCACGTCTCACTCCCCAAGTTAAAGTCATAATAAATGTTGAGCCAATAAAACCTCCAGCCGCCGCAGTTCCAGTAAACGCATCAGTAATAATCAACTTAAACGCTTCGGGTACTGCCTCTATAAAAACGATTATTACAACAAGAGCAGCAATAAAATAAGTGACCGCCATAAACGGCACTAACCTATAAGTAACTTCGGCTATTCGTTTTAGACCTCCTACAATTATCAATAATACCAAAAAAGTAATAATGATAGCAGAACTCCACAAAGGCACTCCATAACTAGAATTAAGAGCATCCGCCATTGAGTTTGCCTGAGCCATGTTTCCAGTACCAAAAGAACAAAGAATTGCAGCAAGCGAAAATATAATTGCCAGCACCTTAGCAAACTTTCCAAGTTTTTGTTTTAAGCCATGTTCCATATAATACATCGGGCCTCCCGAAATAGACCCGTCAGAATTTACAATTCTATATTTTTGTGCCAGCGTACACTCAACCATTTTAAGCATCATTCCAAGAAACCCAACAACCCAAATCCAGAATATTGCACCTGGACCGCCCCAATGAATAGCAAGAGCAACCCCAACAATATTTCCTGTTCCCACTGTTGCCGACAAAGCGGTTGTTAATGCTTTAAAGGAAGAGACATCGCCTTTAGTTTTTTTTGTTGAGAATTTTCCTGCTACAATTTGTATAGCATGTTTAAACTTAGATACCTGCAAAAACTTTAAGTAAAAAGTAAAAAACAAACCCGTAGGAATAAGTAAAGCGAGAATAAGATATCCACCTATATATTCGTTATATGCCTTAATTACTGAACTAAGTATTTCAGTCATAATATTAAGTTAGTCCATCAATAAAAAATGCTCCTATTGCGACCGCTCCGATAGCTACGGGAGCAATATATTTAATTATAAAAACAATACTTGATGATAAAAACTTTGGAATTTTTGCTGCTTGATTTATCTCATCAACAAAGTTCGATTTGCCTAATTTCCACCCAGTATAAATTACAATTAATAAGGCTCCAAAAGTAAGAAAGACATTAGCCGATAAATAGTTCATCAAATCGAACACAGTTTTATCAAATATTTTAAAATCTTTTAGCGGGCCAAACGAAAGCGTACAAGCTATACCAATAATTGAGATTGCACCAGCACCGAGCGCAGTTGCTTTGCCTCTACTCATGTTTTTCTCTTCGATTAAAAATGCTACAACCACTTCGAGTACAGAGATAGTACTTGTGAGAGCCGCAACCGATAAAAGAATAAAGAATACAATGGCAAAATAAAAGCCTCCAGGCATTGCCTGAAAAATACCTGGTAATGTAACAAATACTAATCCTGGTCCAGCGGCGGGGTCTTGTCCTAAAGCCATTAAGGCGGGAAAAATCATTACCCCACTTAAAATTGCTATTACTGTATCGGTTGTAGCCACTTGAACAGCCGTAGATAATAAAGGAGTATCTTTTCTCACATAGGATCCGTAAGTAATTAAAGCCCCCATTCCAATGCTAAGCGAAAAAGCAGCTTGCCCCAGAGCGGTTAAAACTCCTTGGAAGCTCAATTTTGAGAAATCTGGTTCAAATAAAAACCTTAGTCCTTTTTCTGCTCCAGGTAAAGTAACACTTCTAATACAAATTGCAATAATCATAACAAGAAGTACTGGCATAAGAATTTTCGTATATTTTTCTATTCCCTTTTGAACACCTGCAAATACAACACCTGCAGTAAATATCATAAAAAGCATCTGCCAAAATAAAGGCCGCCAACTACCAGAGGTAAAGTTTGCAAAATCGGCATTAAGTTGGGTTATATTCTTACCAGCAAAATTTCCAGAAAACGCTTGATAAACATACTCTAAGGTCCATCCAGCAACCGTACTATAAAAAGATAATATCACAAAAGCGGCTACAATTCCCATCACCCCAATTATCCACCACGCACTATCAGGCGAAAGTTTTCGGAAAGCTCCAAAAGCATTACTTTGCGAACGACGACCGATAACAAATTCGCTCATCATTACTGGAACTCCAATAACGATAATAAAAAACACATAAATAAGTAAAAATGCTCCTCCGCCGTTTTCGCCAGTAACATAAGGGAATCTCCATATATTTCCAAGTCCCACAGCCGAGCCAGCTGCAGCAGCAATTACACCAAATTTTCCGGAAAATCCATCACGTTGATTTATTGCCATAGTTTGTTTGTTTAATTATGCAAAAGAAAAAGGCGTAACTTAATTAAACTACGCCTATAAACTTATCTTTTATAATTTGTCAATGCAATTCAAGTCAGAGAATGCAATTTTAACCCTTTCTATTATTGACTTTTCACCTTCACGTAGCCAAACACGTGGGTCATACTTTTTCTTGTTTGGCTTATCTTTACCTTCTGGATTACCAATTTGTCCCTGTAAATAAGCTTCGTTAGCGAGATAAAACTTTCGTATTCCATCCCAAAAAGCCCATTGCGTATCAGTATCAATGTTCATTTTTATCACGCCATACCCAATAGCTTCACGAATTTCTTCGAGACTTGAGCCTGAGCCACCATGAAAAACGAAGTTTACAGGATTTTTATTTGTATTAAATTTTTTCTGGATAAATTCTTGAGAGTTTTTCAAAATAATTGGTTGCAAATTAACGTTTCCAGGTTTATATACCCCATGCACATTGCCAAAAGATGCAGCAATTGTAAAATTATTAGATATTTTCATCAATTCTTCGTAAGCATAAGCAACCTCTTCTGGTTGAGTGTAAAGTTTTGAATTATCAACTTCTGTATTATCGACACCATCTTCCTCTCCACCTGTAATTCCCAATTCTATTTCTAAAGTCATATCAATTTTACACATTCTTTCGAGATATTTTTTACTTATCTCAATATTATCTTCAAT
>JAQVOR010000166.1 GCA_028702535.1 Bacteroidales bacterium | reverse complement strand
GTTAGGGTTTCGATGCACTTGTCAAAGTGTTACCTCTTCCCTTTTCTCTCTACTGCACTCCCCACTCCCCACTCCCAACTCCCCACTCCCCACTCCCCACTCCCAACTCCCCACTCCTCACTCCCCACTCCTCACTCCCCACTCCCCACTCCGCACTCCCCACTTTTCACTTCACCAAAAAATATCCTCCAGCAACTCCTAAAAAACATAAAACTAAGCTTAATACAATATATAAGAATGCAAGATTGTAGTTTTGTGAATTTAAAAATTGTAAGTTTTCCCAAGCAAAAGCAGAGAATGTAGTAAATCCGCCACAAAAACCTATTGCCAAAAGATACTTTAAATCAGATGATTCTGCATTATTCTTTTGTAAATAAGCCAAAATTAAACCAATTAAAAAACTCCCTAAAACATTAACTATCAGAGTTGGAATCGGTATTTTAACACTAAAAAATTTGTCGGATATTAGCGAAATAATGAAACGTAAAATACTTCCAATTCCGCCACCAATACCAACAAGTATAATTTGTTTAAACATGGAATGATTTTTTTTTCAAAATTATCAAAATTTTACTGAAATAATAATAATTATTAAATTGAAGTATATTGTATAAATAAAATAAACTTCATTTAGTTTTACTTATAAGTAAAAGATTGCTGCATTTTGTGGTATTGTTTTACTTATACGAAAAACATTATGGTAGGATAAAATATCTTTCGTGTGGTTTGCAGGTTATAGATTATCATTTTTAAGCAGTGTTTTATGATTTTTTTGGTATTTAATATGTTTTATAGAAATTATTTTATAAATTTGTTGTGTATAATGTTTTAAAATCTTAAGTCATGAAGAAAATTATATTGTTATTGTTTTTTATGTTTTTTATGTTTTGTGCTAATTCTCAAACGCAAATAGTTATTAATTTTGAAATCAATCAAACAGAATCCCAGCTTTTGTTAGATAGTATTTTGATAGAAAATCTAACTAACTCAACAGATACTGTTATACGTTGGCCAAAAAATAGTCTTAAAATAAAGATGCTTTCAGGTATAGAACGCAATCTTGCTAGTGCAAATAATTTACAGGTAATGCAAAATTATCCTAACCCTTTTGATGAAAAGACATATATCGATGTTTATAATCCAACAAAAGAGTTAATTGTTAATGTTACTGATATTTCTGGTAAACAGATACTTACAGAAAAGATGTTTACTAATCCAGGTATTATTAGTTTCGTTTTTACGCCTGGAGTCGACACTTATTATTTGGCAAGTTTTAATAATGGTAAGTCGGAGCAAACTATTAAAATGCTCCATAATGGGAGAAATGAAGGTGTTTGTAAAATTGAACATTTGTTGTCTAAAAAAACTATGTCTTTAAAAAATATGGAACAAACTGGTTTTACATATACAGAAGGTGAAACTCTTAATTTTACATCTTATACTTCTGCGTGTTTTGGAGTTGAAACTGTAACATTAAGTGGCAATCCAGTTGCTAATGACACTATTGTTTTTGATTATACTGGCTTGACAGATATCCAACCTGATAAACCAGAATCTATTGCTGCGGTTGTTACGGCATCGGAAATTATTTGGAATTGGTCGGCTGTAAATGGTGCTGTCGGATATAAATATAACACAGTAAATGATTATGAAACTGCAATTGAGAACGGTAATATTACTGAGGTGGAGTTTGCCGAATTGACCACAGGATTAAATTATCATTTATTTGTTTGGGCATATAATGAATGTGGGCAATCTTTCCCTTTGCATATTGTGGAAGCTACTACAACAACCGCTTTAGATATTGACGAAAATGCTCTAATAACATCAGGAACATCAGCACAAGTTTTTGAACTTATGTATATTTGTGTCCAGCCCGATTCTATGGTACTACGAAATCAATCTTTAAATGTAAATCTTGACGAAGATAATTTGCAAATACTTGTTGATAGAATGAAAAAAACAGTGTTGGGCGAAGGCGTTGGTATTGCTGCTCCTCAGATAGGAATAAATCGTAATGTTATTTGGGTGCAACGTTATGATAAAGGAACGTTGTACTCAAAACCTTGGGAAGTATATTTTAATCCTGTTATTACTGCATATTCTGATACTATTGCCTATAGAAATGACGGATGTCTTTCGGTGCCAGGTGATTGTGTTAGTCAATACGGTATTGTAGGCAAATCTTATCGCTCAATTTGGGTAGATGTTCAGTACTCTGATATCAATGGTAACATTGTTAAAGAAAGAATTACTGATCAATATACGGCACATATTTTTCAACATGAAATAGATCATCTTAACGGAATAATGTATTTTGACCGTCAAGTTGAGGAGGTGCCTGGTAAATTTGTGATTATTGAGGGAGATTCGTATGAGGGATTACCAGCAATTGATTGATGATTATTTGATATGAATACATTTAGTGTAGTATCAAATTAAGTTGTTGAAGTACTCGTGTTTAAAAATGGGAACGATAATTGAATGGGTTTTTATAATGTTTTTTAAACAAATTTTTAATATACTATGAATAAAAAAGTTTTTATACTCTTAATACTTATCAATTTTGTTGCATTGCTTTCAAAAGCTCAATGTAATGATTATCAATATCATATTTTAGAGTCTGTATCGAATTTGTACGATGTTTCTGATAATACTTACGATTCTTTTATCATGATACGAAGTGCCTTTGAGGCAGAGGATTATAATATAATGAAGGAATATGCTGATAGTGCAAAAGATTATATTGAATTGCTCAAAAGCACAGCCTATAATGCAAGAACGTCAATTGAGTTGGCGTATAATACTGCTGAAATGTGCTATTGCTTAAACGGGCAAAAAGCAACTGGTAATCTTAGTGATAAAGCAAATATTATTTATGATAATAGTAAAGAAATTTCAAAAATCTATAAAAAGAGTTTAAAAACTAGCGATAAAGAGATTGCAAAACGATATGTTTTTCAAATTATGGAGCTTTTAGAACGCACACAAGTCGTCTGCGATAAAGCATCGAAGGATTGCGTGAATGCACAAGAAGCTTGTTATTGAGAGGAGAGAGGAGAGAGGAGAGTTTCGGGTTTGGAAATGTTTCGAGTTAAAAAAAGTTTCGGGTTCTGAGGTTTTATTCTCTTAGAAAATCCTCGAAATATTTATTGAAAATTGACACATGAAGTGCATCCATCAATGCATGATGTACGTTTACAGCAATTGGCATCGTAATTTTGTCGTTTTCGTTTGTTGTTTTGCCAAAAACTATTATGGGTGTGCTATTTTCTTTGTCAAATTTTCTTGCATGGCTTAAACCAGTAAACTTAATCCATGGTGTTGATGAAAAATGAATTACATCCTTTCTGGTTTTATCTTCATACATATATAAGCCTGTTGATTTTTTTACTTTATCAATTTCAGTTTGTAAATTTTTATAAAAATCGTTAAAGTCTGAAATAAATTCTACAAATGTAAAAGCAAATGTTCCATCATCTCTTCCTATAGTTACAGCAGCATGGATTTTATCATAAATTGCGATTTTATTATCAATTATTCGATATCGAAATTCTTTAACAGAATTAACTGCTAAAAGAGATTTGTGGAGGTAATATGCAAAAAAAGAAATCTGATTTTGTTTGCAATATTTATATGCAGCAGTGCAATCAATTTCAGTAACGATTCCAAAGAATGGTTCGTCAAAATCTTTAAAAAATTCGTAATGCTCTTTTCTGGTCCAAGTATTAATGTTTAGATACTCCATATATTTTTATTCTGTGTTACAAAGATATTGAAAAATATCACTTTTTCTGCGTGTTATCCTAAAGTGGAATTGAATAAAATCAATTAAATACAAAGAATAAAATTAATTATTTCAGTTTTTGAAAAATCTTTTATAGATTTGTTGATAATAAGTTTGTGTGTGGTATGTAAATGCTTACAAATAATAATTGTATGAAACATACATTCAGAATAATGATATTATTGTTTATTTACTCTTTATTTACTTGTTGTGTAATTGCAAATGATACATTAAAACTGGATAGTGGATAAAAAAACTTATGGAGCGGCTTAGAATCTTATAATATACATCAAACAACAGATTTTAAAAAAATACCAGGGAATTTTTAGATAGAACAAATTTACGACTTTTAATATCAAATGAATTATGAAAAAAATTATTGTTTATTTTCTGTTTCTGTTTTTTTGTTTGTCCACATGTTGTCAAAACAGTAAAATTGAATTTGTTAAATATTCAGGTTTTGATTATTATTCAATATACGATAGTGTATATGAAAACATTGATAGTATCCGCTTTATCATGTCATCTCCTGTAACTCCTTATAATCCAACGATAATCTTCTTGCAAGGATCTGGAAACTATCCATTAATTGGTTATTTTGCAAATTTAGATACTATTATTAGTTTTGCTTTGATACCTCCTTTTAATATCGAAGAGTATAAAAACTCATACAATTTTTTATGTATAGCAAAGCCTGGAACTCCCGTTTGTGTAGAATGGTCTAATGACAAGCAACTCCCACTAATTGACACAACTTACTTAGGCTATAATATCTTTAATAAAATGGATTTCCTTGATTACTATGTATCACAGACTAAACAGGTTGTTGGACATTTAAAGAATAATATTTTGGATGGCGATGCTGAAATATATCTTATGGGCAATTCTCAAGGTGGAAGAGTGGCAACAAAATACGTTTATGAAAATCCAAAGGAAATTGATAGACTAATATTATATTCCTCTGGTATTGTTGACAGGCACCACGAAGAGATTTTGCAGTGGAGACAATTAGCCGATTGTGGGAATATTTCCGATGACGAAGCTCAAAAAAACATTGATGAAATTTATAAGAGATATGCAGATTTAAGAGATTATGTAGATTACTTTAGGGATAATCCTGAAGCCAATATCGAAAATGTGGAGCAACATAACCACTTTATGAACGATTACACTTATAACTTTGACATTCCACTTAATTACCTAACGGAAATCAATATTCCAATTTTGAACGTTTACGGAATGCGAGACTTAAAAGCCAGAGATAATGACATGTTGCCCTTAATCTTTACAAGGCTAAATAAAGATAATATTACAATAATGCCGCTTCCCGATTGCAATCACTTGTTTGTCAGGGAAACTATTAATGATGAAGGTAAAATTGAACAAGAATATATCGGAGACTCAGTATTAGTAAAAATTTTGCAATGGTTACAAGAGTAGTTTATCAAACTACATATCTTGTATAGACAAAGCCTTATATTCGATTTTATAATTTTCAAAACGGGCTACAAGTTTTACAGCTTTGGTTTCCAATTCTGATAGATTTATTTTGTGAAAATAATCAAATTTAACTTATCGCAATGCCCATTACTGTAACGTGCGTTACGCAAATATAAACCTTTTTTGATTATAAATATTTTTACATACAAATAATTTCAAAATTTATTTAAATAGTCTTTGCAAGAACCGAGTTTACGAGCCTGCCGAAGTAAGCTCGTAAACACGGTTCTTGCAGGCACTAAATAGTTGGTATATGTTTGAGCAGACTAAAGATTAACTTAAACAAATGAACAAACATAGAACCTGAGAACTCTGTTTACTTTGATTTGCATTCCGAGCGAGTAGAAGAACTGAATATAAACAATCAAAAACTAAGAATAAAATAATTTATGTCAGTTTTTAAAGATATATTTTATAGATTTGTTGGTAATAAATTTGTGTTTCGTATGTAGATTTATGTGCAAAATGAGTAATGCAAAAGTCTGCGACTGTTAAAAATAAAAGTATATGGCATTTGTTGTTTCTTGATTTATATAGTTCGAGTCTTTTAATAGAGAAATCCAGTAGGTAGTTTCGTTTGACTCTTTGAGAGCAATACTCAACTTAGAGATAGAGTCAGCCTTAGATTGTGCAAATTCCGCCTCACGAATCAACGCACCTATTGCAGTACCAGCCTTCAAAAATTGTTTACCCAGCACATA
>JAQVOR010000165.1 GCA_028702535.1 Bacteroidales bacterium | reverse complement strand
ATTGATGATGTGAGTGTGATTGAAGTTGTGGAGCTTGTTGAAACTTATTTAATTGATTTTTTTGAAGAAACTCCAATAGGAGATGAAAATATGTCTCAAAATGAATTTTATGATACTGATTGGTAGGGTAATTTGGAGGATTGTATTGAAATTTATCGTAATAATCATATTTTATTCTTACAAATCTCACTCCACGTGTCCTTTCCACAATGACTTTAAGGGATTTAGAAATCTCTCTAATAAGCGTACGTCTTCGGTAATAATTTCTGCCGTACCAGTCAAATTTTGCGAGAATGGAATTTTCTTACCATAATTTGACACTAAATTTGGTGGTAATTCAACTTCTGCAGTGTAAAAAATACCTTTTTCCGCCTCTACTGGAACTAACGAAATAGTTTTTATATTGCCATGAAGCATCCCAAATTCCATGTATGGATAATTATCCAATTTGATATTTACTTTTTGCCCGAGTTTAATTTTCCCCATGCCAACAGAGGGGATATCAATTTTACCTATAATCTTTGTTTGGTTTTCTGGAATTACGGTTGCAATAATTTCTCCAGCACTAACCGTTTGGTTTACTGACCATACTTTATTGTATGTAACATTACCGTCAATTGGGGCAATAATAAGATAAGTTTGTTTCCATTTTGCAAGTTGACTTTTAAAGCTTTCGAGCAATTCGTCAATCTGTATTTCGTAAGTGTTTTGTTCTTGAAGCTTTTGCAATTCCAGAATAAGAACTTCTTGCTGTAACTGATTTATCTGCATTTGGGTATTGGTAAGCGATGTTATTGAACTTTCATAAGATCGCTTTTGTTGTAAAAAAGATTGTTCAGCTTTCTCATAATCAACTTTTGCATATACCCCTTCATTAAATAAGCATTTATCTCTTTCTAACTGAGTGTTTGCAATTTTATTTTCTTGTTCCATAATTTTTATTTGTCGTTCCAAACCAGCATAATAATTAATATAATCACAAATCTGTCGTTGAACGGATTGAGTTTTTCGTCCATAATAATCTAGGTGATTAAAGTTACGTGAAGTTCTAATCATTCTTAAAAGAGAGGAGTACGATTGTTGGAGTTCACCAAGATTTAAAATTAACGAATCTGGGAAGGACTCAATAACCGATAACGTATCAAGAATCTCAGAAATGTAAACAATATCCTGATAATTTGCTGTATTTTCAATTATCGCTATGACAGAATCTCTTTTAACCTCCATACTTTCTTGATAAAATATATCTGTTACCTTACCAGAAGCAAAGGATTTAAGTGGGACAGGAGGATTTTGAGTTATAATGCTAACTTGAGAAACTATAATATCGGGATATCTAAAGAACCAACTCCCTATTAATATAGCTATAATAACCATAAGAATCACAAGAATACCTGCACGCAATAACCAGCTAGGTGCAGTTCCCATCACTTCTTGATATTCCTCACTACGAATTTCTATTTTGTTTATTTCTTCTGTTTCCTGCATATACTAATAGCCTTGGCTATTTTTTTAATTTCCTAATTCCAACTGATTTTTAACTAATTTATAATACGCTCCTTTTATTGCCGTTAATTGTTCATGTGTACCTGTTTCAATTATTTCTCCTTTTTCTATTACTACAATCTGATCGGCATGTTTAACAGTGCTTAGCCTGTGAGCAACAATAACTACTGTTCTACCTTTAAAAAATTGATTAAGATTGTCCATAATCTTTTTTTCATTATTAGCATCTAGTGAATTTGTAGCTTCATCAAAAAACAGATAATGAGGATTCTTATAAACAGATCTTGCAATAAGAATTCTTTGTTTCTGCCCTTGACTTAAACCACTGCCCTCACTACCGATTTTTGTATTGTACCCTAATGGTAAGCCTTCAATAAAATTTTGAATATTAGCAACTTTTACTGCTTCCTTAAGTTTTACCGTATCAATATTTTCGACACCTACCGCAATGTTTTTTGCTATACTGTCGTTGAAAATAAATCCTTCCTGCATAACAGCTCCAACCTGACTACGCCACCAAGCTTGAGAGAAATTAGTTAATGGATTTTCTCCAACAAGTATTTGCCCTTTGTTTAATTCATAAAAACCAAGCATTAGTTTTATCAAGGTTGTTTTTCCACTACCACTTGTACCAACAATCGCAGTAATCTTTTCCTCAGGAATTTTGAGGCTCACTTTTTTTAGTACCATCTCACCATGAGGTTTATCATATTGAAATTCGACATCCTGAATTTTAATTGTTTTATCGTTTGGCAGAATCGCTACTTTTTGTTCTTCTATATTTTCTTCGTTTGGCTGATTATGAATTTCGCCCAATCGTTCAAGACTTATTTTTGCATCCTGCCACGACTGGATAAAACCAATAAACTGTGTAATTGGGGAGTTTAACTGACCAATAATATATTGAACAGCCAACATCATCCCGAGTGTCATGTCACCAGTTATTACTGAGTAAGCAGCTAGAAAAGAAATTATAAGATTTTTACTTTCGTTGATAAATATAGTTCCCAAATTCTGATACTGACTTAATGCCAGACCTTTAATACTAATTTTAAACAATTTAACCTGAATTCGTTCCCAATCCCAACGCATTTGTTTTTCGGCATTCTGCAGTTTTATTTCCTGCATACCTTGTATAAGTTGTATCTTATTACTCTGTTCAGATGCTGCCGCAGTAAAGTGCTTATAATCTAGTTCACGGCGTTTCTTCATAAACAGATAAATCCAGCCTATATATAAAGCTGAGCCAACTAAAAACACAACAAAAATTATTAAAGAATAATATGCCAGAACAGCTCCGAAAATAATTAGATTTACAAACGAAAATATTGTGTTAAGACTTTGTCCTGTCAAAAAGCTTTCAATACGATTATGATCTCCGATTCTTTGCATTAAATCACCAGTCATTTTAGTGTCGAAAAAACCGATTGGCAGTTTCATCAACTTTATAAGGAAATCGGAGATTAGCGAAATGTTAATTCTTGTGCTAATATGCAGCATTATCCATGACCGGATAAAGTCAACCGACATACGGCTTACAAACAAAACCATTTGAGCAATAAGAACCAAAGTTATAAACGACAGATTATTATTCGCAATACCATAATCTACAATGCTTTGGGTTAAAAACGGGAATATAAGTTGAATTAAACTTCCGAAAACCAAGCCAAGAACAAGTTGCCAAATAAGTTTTTTATGTGGCTTAAGATATTTAAACAAAAATCTAAATTTTGTTTTATCAGGTTTCTCGTCAGCTTGCTCATAAAAAGCAGGTGTCGGTTCTAGAAGTAAAGCAATCCCCTGATTTTCGCCGTTTTTTGTAGTACTTGTCCAATGTTTTAGAAACTCTTTTTTTGTGTAAGTGATTTTTGAGGCTCCAGGATCTGCTACATAAACCTTATTTTTATCAATTTTGTAAACCACAACAAAATGATTTTGATTCCAGTGAGCAATAAACGGAGTAACTTTTTCTTTTTCAAGATTTTCAAGAGTAGTTTTAACTCCCATAGTACGCATTCCGATACTTTCGGCCGCATCACTTATTCCCAATAAGGAAACACCTTCGCGGGTAATGTAAGATCTTTGTCTCAGAGTTTGCGAAGTGTACGATTTACCATAAAACTTTGCAATCATGCGAAGGCAGGTAGCCCCGCAATCCATTGCATCAAGTTGGGAGTAGTGGGGGAAATTAGTCATTATTTGCTAAGTGCTTTTTGTTCATGTCTCTTATTTCAATCGTCTGTTCTTCCCATCCGGGATTTTCGGCACGCCATTGTTCAACACTTATCCAGCCGTCTTCACTTTGCCATTTTGCAATGTATGGATTATATTCACATTTTGCAGGTTGCGAATAAAGATTGTTTGGATTTTTTATAAACGCTCTGCAGTCTGTACAGATATGCCTAAATTCACAATCTTGGCAAACATCAATATCATCTTTTTTGATAAACCAGCAATCTTTAAATCCGGGTTTTTCAATTGCTTCGGTAAGTGTTGTATCAGAAATATGTCCATAATGATGTTTCATTGATGGACAGTTTTTGATATAACCATCGGCATCTATGCATATTTTGCGGTTAAGGCAGGTGTTGTGGAGTTGGGATTCGGTAAAATGATTAACGGATATTGCAAAAAACTTTAAATCAATATAACCACATGTGTTCTGGGGATTAAATTCGTTATTAGTATAATTGATAAATGCCATTAAATCTGTGAGTTGCACCAATTTGTTTACAGGTGCTTTATAAACTGTAATATTATCAATTTTTGGTGTAATTTCAATTAATTTTGTACACGAGTCGTAATCGTTGAAAATTGCATAATTTAGATACAAACTAATTGTTCGAAATGATTTGTTATTAGCAAGTTCTATTACTTCAGAAATATAGTTTATGTCTTTGACTTCTTTGTAAAACCTGAGCTGTAAATGACAGCATTGTAGGTTTTCAAGTTGTGCCAATAAATCCATATAATACGTTTTATTGTAATCACGAATATCTATTACAGCATTGCTTATTTTAGATGGGAAATCCCATTCAAGATTAAAATCAAGAAAAAGCGATACTTCGTTCTTTGTTCCAAAATATGCGAATCTATTATCTTGTAAGTGATTTAAGTACTCCTCAATTATTTCTTTATTTTGTTGTCCAAACTCACTAAAAATATCAGCTAATTTCTGATGTTTATTACTTACCAATAAGTTTGCCAACGCATTTGGGATAAAACTAAATTCATTTTGTTGAAAATCGCAAATAGTTGACCTGCAAAAACCGAATGTTGTTAAACAACTGGTTATGGGGATTAAATACAATTCCTTATTCATTATTTATTAAATAAATCTTGTTAATGGTTTATAAAATGAGCGATAAAATGCTTTTTCGTTCTGCACATTCAGTACTGGAACAGATAGTGCATCTTTCATGTCAATTACTATTGCTTTTTCGTGTTTTACAAGAACAATATTATGGTAATTATAAGGAAAATGTTCTTTAATTTTTACTAAATCTATTTTTGTTTCCATCTATTAATGCTTTTGCAATTTCCTTTTCAATATAAAAATTATTTTTCCCACTTAAAAAATCAAATTGTCCAACAGGGTTTACCTCCAAAAACCAATAATTATCATCAGTATCAACCATAATATCTAAAGATCCGCTTTCTAAATCCATTTGCAACATAAATTCATGAAGCTTTTTTCTAATGTCATAAGGTAAATTAAATGGAGTGTGTCTATTGGATTTGTTTGTTGTTCTGATGTCTGTGTAATTTGTATCTATTGGTGGAATAGCAGCGGATACATAAAGTTTTCCTAAAAGATAAAACACTCTTAACTCATACTTTTTTTCAATTTTCTTTTGAAAAAGGGAATAATAAAAGTTTTCTGTTTTAATATCTTGAATTTTTACATCTGTTGTTCCGTGTCCAAAAGTATAGTTGTCATCGTGATATGATAAGTTATCCTGAATATTTTTCGTAATGCAAGATTTGTTTATGTTGATAAATTCTTTTAGAATTTTACTGTTGCGTGTTATTAAAGTTTGAGGAATATTTAAGCCAACGCTTTTTGCCGTTTGCAATGCGATTAGCTTATTTGAGTTGTAATGGCTAATTGTATTGATACGCATTTTGGATTTAAACATATGCTCTATAAAACTCTCCAATGTATTTGTTTCATTAATCAAATGAGATTCTACTTTGTATGGAATATTATTCTCTATTACATTAAAGGAATTTAAATTTGGTAAAGTGAATTTTAAATAACCTCTACGACACCAAATTGTGCTAAAATTATCAAAGTCATACTTTGTATCATTAATAAACAATTCAATTCTTAAATTATCATTCGAAATAATAACATCGCTAACAATATCAATATTGTTTGTGCCAGTGTTCGTCCGAACAAACTCTACTCCGTAATAATTTAACCAAGCACAAACTTTGTCGGTGGAGGTATCATGATGTTGTCCGATTATTAATATCATTCCGCTATTTCTTTTTTTA
>JAQVOR010000164.1 GCA_028702535.1 Bacteroidales bacterium | reverse complement strand
GCCCAGGTTTTAAAACGAATTTCGTAAATACCCTAAGCCGTAACTTTGCACACGTTCATCTTTAAGACTTGCTCGATTATAGTTGTTAACACGAATTGTTTTTGTAATTGCTCAATCATATTCATTAGGATATGTTGGGTCTGGATTTCACTGTTCGCTCGGATTATAGCAACACTCGGATTGCAACCGAGCGATAGCGAGGTGCCAAAGCGTTAGCCTGTGTGCCTCGAAGTGCGAAACCCGAAACTCTAACTCACGAGCGAAGCGAGTAAACCCCAAACAGGTTTAACCCGAAACTCTAACTCACGTTAAGCTCTTTCCATATTATCAAAACTGATAATTGGTTTTCCTTCAAATCTTAGCAGTAAATTAGCAACACATAGTACGTCTTTTTCACAATATGTTGTTATTCTATCAAGATCATTTTCTACATAATATACTTCATAAACCTGACTACCGTCTATATCATCTTTTGGTGTAGGGATATCAAAAAGGTCTGCAAGTAATGAAAGAGAGGTAAAGTTTTTATAATCACCAAATTTCCAAAGCTCAAGAGTGTCGATATGAGTAATTTCCCATGGTTTTTTGCCAGCAAGATTTATTGAAACTGGCAGTTTAAGCCCATTAACCAACATGCGACGCGAAATATATGGCACGTCAAATTCTTTAATATTATGTCCGCACAATTGCTTAATTCCTGCTTTATCCCAATTACTAAGCATTGTGGCAAAATCTGATAAAAGTTGTTTTTCATCATCTCCAGCAAAAGACTTAACACGTAATTTACCACCAGAAGTGAGCAATCCTACTGAAATACAGATAATCTTGCCAAATTCGGCATAAATTCCTGCTCGTTGATAAACATCAGATGCAGATTTATCCTCAGTTCTAAAATAACCCGATTTTTTGTCCCAATGTTTTTGAAAATGTTCTGGTAAATCCTCAAACAAAGGATAAGCCGGTACCGTTTCAATGTCGATAAACATAATGTCGTCAAAATTAAAATTTTTCATTTTGCTTAGCTTAAATTTTGTAAAATAAATTTTGTTAAAAGATCAATTGCAACACAATTATTTCCTCCTTGTGGCACAATTACATCAGCATACCTTTTTGTAGGCTCAATAAACTGTAAGTGCGAAGGCTTAACAGTTTTTTCATATCTTTCGAGAACTGTTGAAACCGAACGTCCACGCTCAATAATATCTCTTTGTATTACTCTTGCCAATCTATCATCAGCATCAGCACTTACAAAAACTTTAAGATCCATTAAATTTCTTAGATCTTTATGTCCTAAAATTAAAATTCCTTCTATAATAACAATAGGACTAGGTTTAATCAAAATTGTCTCTTCACTTCTAATGCAAGTGAGGTAAGAATATATTGGTTGATTAATCTGCTTTTGCTGCTTAAATTCTTTAATGTGTTTTACCAACAAAGGCCACTCAATCGCATCGGGATGATCGAAATTTATTTTTTGCCTTTCTTCGAGGGGTAAATGACTATTATCCTTATAATATGAATCCTGTGGAATGACCGTAACACTACCTTTGGGCAATTTCTCGATAATTTTTCTCACAACTGTTGTTTTACCCGAGCCAGTACCACCTGCAATACCTACAATTAACATAATTCTTTATTTAATGTTTTTTTCATAACTTTGAGTTTTAAAAATAGTAAAAAAAATTGACATAATGTTATATCCAATAAAATTTTATCCAATTTATAAATCAAAAGTTTGGGGTGGTAATAAAATCAAAGCTCTAAAAAATGAAAATAACATACCTGACAAATGTGGTGAAAGCTGGGAGCTATCAGGTGTAGAAGGCGATGTTTCGGTAGTAAAAAATGGTTTTTTAAAAGATAATACTATCGAGGAAATAATAGAAGTATATATGGGCGATATGGTGGGCGATAAAATCTTTGAAAAATTTGCTTACGAATTCCCGATTTTGCTAAAAATTATTGAAGCAAACGAAAATTTATCAATACAAGTTCACCCCGATGATGCGACAGCAGAGCAAAGGCATAATGCCAGAGGAAAGTCAGAGGCTTGGTATATTCTCGAAACGCTGCACAATGCTAAACTTATCTCTGGATTCAATAAAAACTCTAATTTTGCCGAAATGTCGGATTTGATTAAATTAAAAAACTTAGAGACAATTTTAAATCAACCGCTAACAAAGCCCTCAGAAGTATATTATATCCCATCGGGAAGAGTACATAGTCTTGGCAAAGGAAATCTTATTGTAGAAATTCAGCAGACTTCTGATGTAACATATAGAATCTATGATTATGATAGAACTGACCGCGAACTCCATCTCGATTTAGCAAGTGATGTGATTGACTATAAAAAAACAGAGAAATTAACAGAAGATTATTCACGCAATCCCGACAAATCTAATAAGATTCTCAAAAATTCTAATTTTACTATTAATTATTTGCCTGTAATGAATAGTCTTGAAAAAGATTATTTTAATATTGATTCATTTATTATCTATTATTGCATCAAAGGAGAATTAATCATAAAATACAATAACAAAACCGAAACCTTAAAAACTGGCGAAACTGTTTTAATTCCTGCTGCATTGAAGAACATCGTTCTTATCCCCAAAACTTACACAGAAATGCTTGAAATATATCTTGAATTATAATTTTTTATCCTGAGTTCGACATAATTTTTAAAGTTCAGATTGATGTAAAATGCTGAAGATTAAGGCAAATTGATGAGTAATATCGAAATATTATGAAGAGATTTAACGAAAACATTCCGCATTTTGCACAAAGCTATCAATTAAACGCTTATAAACAGCAATCGTCTTTTTAAAAACAACTCGATTTATCCCGATAATACTCTTTATTTTTTATCGAATCTTACTATTTCTTAGCCTTCTGAACTCAAAAATTATTTCGAACTCAGGTTATTAGTAAGCTCACTAAAGACTTCTTCTAAGGATTTTTCTTTTAACTGTAAACTTAACACAGCATTATTCATTTGTACGGCGAGATTAAAAATATCTTGTCTTATATCAATTTTAGAATCAAACTCAATAATAAACTTATTTCCCTCTAACCTTACAACTTTATCAACACCATTAAGTTTTTGAATACGCTCTGTATTGATACCGTCTTTAAACTCAATCAATAAAGTGCCAATTTTGGTTTTAGCCATTTTATGTACAGCTTTTTTATCATCATCTGCCACAATTTGCCCTTTATTAATAATGACAATTCTATCACAAATAGCCTCTACTTCTTGCATAATATGAGTAGAAAGTAAAACAGTTTTTTCTTTACCAAGTTTTTTAATAAGATTCCTTATTTCAATAATTTGATTTGGATCTAATCCCGATGTTGGCTCATCAAGAATAAGTACTTGAGGATCATGAATTATGGCTTGTGCTAATCCAACTCTCTGTTTGTATCCTTTAGATAAAGCTCCAATCTTTTTATTGATTTCAGGTTCTAATCCTGTTAATGCAATAACCTCTTCGATGCGCTCCACTCTATTCTTGATTTTATAAATGCCTGCCGTAAAGTTTAAAAACTCAACAATGTACATATCCTGATACAAAGGATTTTGCTCAGGTAAATATCCAATAATCTTTCTCACTGCCATAGGTTCTTGCATAACATTTAAGGAGTTTACAAAAACATCTCCTTCGGTGGGAGGAATAAAACCTGTAATGATTTTCATAAGAGTTGTTTTCCCAGCACCATTAGGTCCCAAGAAACCAATTATCTCACCCGACTTAATTTCAAAACTTACGTCATCAAGAGCTTTTTGCTTACCAAAAACTTTAGTAACATTTTGGATATTTATCGACATATTATTTATTGTTTCTAATCCACAAAAATAACAAAAATTAAAGTAACAAAACAAAACTTATTTACACTTGGTATAAATTGTCTTATAAAATCAAATTATTCATGTTAATACACTAACCTTCACTCAAAATTTTCGTTAAATATATATAGAGAAGCATGAATTTTTAAATTCTATTAAAATTTATTATTATGGAAACACATTTACACTTAGCGGATAAAAGTAATGATGATTCCGGCATTTTACAAATTCGGAAATGTTTAATCTTATTAATAGAAATTGTTTTGCTTGCCTTTTTCATAATTTTACCACAAACAAGTTATGCACAATCGGGTTTGTGCGAATCGACAGTACCTTTTGAAATTGTTGATTTGTCATCTTCGGCAAATGCTACTTGGACATCTCCAGTTATTAATAGAACAGATTTATGCTGTGGATACTCGTCTCCTGAAAGCTGTCTTGAGTTTGAAATAACATTGCATCCTAATTCCACGGCTATAAATTTTGAAATAGCATCTGGGACAATTCCCTCTGGAAATTTGTTTTATCAAATAAATTGCGGTCCACCTATCCCTGTTGGAACACCAGTATGTTTGTCTGGTATTGGACCGCACACTCTAACTTTTTGTAATCCTGAAACAGATGCTAACACTTATCTTGTTTCATCTATTCCTGCTTCAACAATATCTTTTACGCCTAGCAATCCTTATATTTGTGAAGATGATTCTATTAATATCTCCGTTAGTGGTGCAGACACTTATTTATGGTCCCCGGCCACTGGTCTATCTGCCACAACTGGTGCAAGTCTTATCGCTTTCCCAAGTTCTACTACTACATATAATGTTACCGCCACAGATATTTATGGATGCACCTCAACAGCATCAATAACAATAGAAGTTTGTGTATCGCCGCCAGTAGTTGCTAATCCTGGAGGAGATATTTGTTTAGGAGAATCATTTCAATTACAAGCAAGTGGGGCTTTACTTTATGAATGGACACCAACTGATGGTCTAAACAATGCAAACATCAGTAATCCTGTCGCTACTCCAACAGTTACAACAGAGTATATTGTTACTGGTTATGATGCAACTTGTACTGTAATACAAAATGGAGATTTCTCTAATGGAAATACAGGATTTACTACCGCTTACAATTATTCTACAAACCTATATCCTGAGGGAAATTATATGATTGGCACAAATCCACATGATTACCATTCTAATTTCGCACATTGTGGAGACCATACTACTGGCTCCAGTAACTTTATGATTATAAATGGTAATACAGTTGCAAACCAAGAAGTTTGGTGTCAAAACATTGTAGTAAGACCAAATACAAATTATCTTTTTTCAACTTGGATTACTAGTGTACACCCATCAAATCCAGCGATATTGCAATTCTCTGTTAACGGAACTCTATTAGGAAGTCCATTTGGTGCAACAGCAACAACTTGCGATTGGAATGAATTTTACGAAACATGGAATTCAGGATCAAATACATCAATACAAATTTGTATTGTAAATCAAAACACTATTGCAAATGGAAATGACTTTGCGATTGACGATATATACTTTGCTCCCCTGTGTCCTGAAAGAGATACTGTTAAAGTAATTGTACACAATCCGCCAATAATCAACTTTTTAAATTCAGGTCCATTTTGCGAAACTGATCCTGCAAGTGATATCATTGCTAACCCAACTGGCGGAACTTGGAGTGGTACTGGAATTACAGATATAAATAACGGGACATTTGATCCCAGCATCGCAGGCGATGGAAATCACACTATATTTTATAATTACAATGATGGATATTGTCAAGTTGATACTTCAATTACTATCCATGTTGATGAAGAGGTTATCGCTACAATTACTCCTGTTGGTCCATTTTGTGAAACTGATGCAGCGGTTGTTTTAAATGCAGTTAGCTCAGGTGGAACTTGGTCTGGAACTGGAGTTGTTGGAAATAATTTTGACCCAAGTATTGCTGGTGCAGGAAATCATATAATACAATATAATATTACAAATGGTGCTTGTTCAGATTCTGACCAAATAACAGTTCATGTTGATGCCGAAGTTATTGCAACAATTACACCTGTTGGTCCGTTTTGTGAAACCGATGCAGCAGTTGTTTTAAATGCTGTTAGCCCAGGTGGAACTTGGTCTGGAACTGGAGTTGTTGGAAATAATTTTGACCCAAGTATTGCTGGTG
>JAQVOR010000045.1 GCA_028702535.1 Bacteroidales bacterium | reverse complement strand
AGGAGTGGAACTATATGCTAATGGAGTATTATTACCAGTATGAATCATAAATTCAAACATACCTGTTCCTTCAACTGTTTGATCTCCATTATGAGTTACTGATGGTTCGGTACATTCACCTTCGCAAAGGATTATTATTTGCAAACTTCCCATTGTTCCAGCAAAAAGAGGACAACCACAATCACGATATCCGTCTATAACAAATTCACTACAGCTATTTAAGTCTGTAATGGTATAATTATAGCTATTAGGAGATACTATTTGTTCACTAAAGTGTGAGTCTGTTTGCCCAATGCCATTTACAAGGTAATCATTTGAAGGAGTACCGTCATAACCTACAACATCCCATTCAACTATGATATGTCTTGTTGATGCTGGGGGGGTACATGTTTCGCTAAAATTAGTAATCTCAATTTCGTCAAATATTTCAAATGTCTCATCGTCAAAACCATCACCAGTACATGGTCCTGTAATAGTGTTTCTAATTGTATATGTTCCAGGGCCAGCAATTTGCGGATTAAATATCCCAGTAGTAGCATTAAGGGCTGTTGTTGTTGGTGTACATGTTAAAACACCAAAATTAACAGTATGAATTTGAAATGCGGATGCCGAAACACACATATCATCTATTGGCGTAATTGTTGGGTCGAATGTTTCATTAAAAGTTATTTGAACAGTATCACTATCAGAGCATACAGTATTAGCTGTGTTTCCTAAATAATATTCAGTATATGAGAATTGGTATGTTCCAAAAATATCAACAGTTACAGTTGTGATTGGATTAGTTTCGTCATTAAAAACTGCACCTGGAGGGCCTGCTGTTACAGTCCATATACCCTCATTTCCTGTTGCAAGGGCAGAGGCATTAAGATTATAAGTAAGGGCACATACAGCTTGGTCAGCACCTGCTGTAACACTTGGCATAACACAACATGTTGGGTCTGTAATTGGCTTAACTGTAACATTTATGGTAGTATCATATTCACAACCAAAATCATCCGTAGCAGTAAATGTGTAATTAATAATTCCACTAACAGTAGGATTGGCGGTACCTATAAAACCAATATCATCATCCATGTTTGGTCCACTCCACGAACCTCCTGTGGAGTTGGCACCTGTGTCGTATGTATTTTCATATCCCCAAGTGTCTTGTGGCATAATTGCTGGGCTAAAGTTTAGGTTAGCAGTCCAAATATAACCATCATCCTGCCCCCAGTTATCATGAAATTTGATACTCCATACTCCATTGACAGGACATCCTATAAGACTAGAAAAGCTATTTCCACCTATTGGTAAGTAAGTTCCAGCAGGAACTGATTGTCCTGAGGAACAAACCGATGTTACAGCTTGAGTCGCACTCATAGACCAGCAATAATCCCATCCTGTACCAGGAACACAGTTGTCAGAGTGGTTAGGCAGTCCAAAAAAAGAGTTGTTGCAATTATAATATTCGTGTAACATTGTTTGTTGACCGTTAGGACATTCAATATATAAATAAAAGTCGCCAATATATGAGTGCTCCATATTAATACAGATAGATTCAATATCATTTGCCGAAGTTATCGTTTGCCCTGGTGCAAAGGTATTAACTGTAAAAGGGATATGGTCATTGTAGTTATCATCTACGCAAAGTTCTACAATAGCTATATCTACAATAGACATTTGCCAAGGGTATGTTTGTACTTGGCCAGTTAGTGTTACTTGTTCTCCTGGACAAATAGGGTCGGGATTCAAGCTTGTTCCTGCAAAAGTTGGAGGAATTGAGACTCTGACTCTTATTGTAGCATCTCCCATGTTCCAACAACCTTCCACATCTTGAGAAAGTAGTGTTAAAGTATATCCTGCAGACTCATTAAAAGTATATGAAATATTAGTTAAAGCTAATCCAGATTCGTCTAATATTACTTCGTTAGATTCATCAATCATTGTCCAATAATAAGTAGTATTGTTTGTAGTTTGGTTGTATCCTTCAGAGCCATTATTAAAAAAATCACTAACTGCTGTAAAGTTAACCTCTGTTCCAAGACAAACGTCGAGATAGCCGTTTACAGGATCAGATATTGCTGGGTTTGATGTGATTTCACTTGTGTATCCTTGACAGAGTGTGCTACAAACAATATTAGCTGCAAATCCTGATGCTGTACCACTAGCAGTAGTTGACCAAATAAGTGTTAAGCAATCAACTGTTGATGTTACAGTTAAACCATTTAACGAACTTCCTGTACCAGTTGCTAAAAGATTTGTCGCTCCAGCTCCATTATATATTTCAAGGATGTCGCCCGCAGATAGATTAAAGGAAGTAAACTCTAATTGAATAGTAGAGCCATTGTCGCTGCATAAAACTAGCGTATAGCTTTCATTATTCCCGTATTGCCCACTAGCACCACCAGTATCATATAAAGTTCCACCACAAGTTGAGATAGTTCCATCACTTATTAAATATGTTTGAGCATAAGTTATCTGACTTAAAAAAATCAGTAAAAAGGTCCATAATAATATTTTAACTGTTTTCATGATTATTGTTTTTTATAGTTATTATATCTTTTTGCGTTCTCAAGTGCTGGATAAAATCCTATGATTATTCCAGAGTCTCCTATTTTGTAAAACTTGTAGGAGTCATGTTCTCGTTCATAATAAAATTTTGCAATGTTGATATTATTCACATCAATACTTTCAACTCGCACGTCAGTTTTTTCTCCTGTGTTAGGATTTTTGTAATATAAATAATCCATAGACGGAGCTTTTGGTTGGATTTCCTCACCAGCGATAAACCAAGAGTGATCTAGGTCATAAGTGAGAATACTTAGTGTTGAAGGCGAGTTAGTTTCTAAATTTTCAAGATAGTCTAAATCGTAGCCTTGTTTTAATCTATTGTCTATTACTTTTGCTTTCTCGTTTTGTCCTAGCAAGTTTATAGTGATAAAACTTAACATTATAAACAAAATGACCATAATCAATGATTTGTTTTTCATAGTTTTAAAAATTAAATTATTTTCAAGTAATGTATATTATTTATTTTAACAAAATTAAAATTTATGTTTGATTTCCACTAGTTTTTATTGAAAAAATCAAAAAACATTTTAAATAATGTGTTTTATGTACGTTCAAAATTCTGCAAATCAACTAATAGACATTTGTTTTTTTTGAAACGTTGTATGTTTTATGTTTTTTTTTAATAATTTTAATAATTGTTATGCTTTTATAGTTTTTTGCAAACACTAATCAACAAATATACTGTTTTTTATTATTACAATTAAATTTTTCTTTAAAAATTTTGAAATTTAATTATGATGTTTTATAAATTATACCAATTTAGTTCCAAAATAATCCAATTTAATATAGAACGAAAATATCAAAATCTTCTGTTCACAATTAATTTTGTGCAAACTCCTCACTCCTCACTCCTCACTCTCCACTCCCCACTCCCCACTCCCCACTCCCCACTCCTCACTCCCCACTCCTCACTCCCCACTCCTCACTCCCCACTTCATTTTTTGAAATCGTTAATAACTAATAGTAAAAATATTTATCTGTAAGAGTTCTTAATTGTATTTTTGCAAAAAAAAATATATTGTGGCAAGAGATTTAACAAAAGAATTAAGTAGTGTACAACGTGAGGCAGTAATCTACACTGCGGGACCAAGTTTGGTAATTGCTGGTGCAGGTTCGGGTAAAACTAGGGTGCTAACATATAAAATAGCTCACTTAATTAAAAGCGGAATGCCAGCAAACAGGATAATGGCATTGACATTTACAAATAAAGCTGCTGCCGAAATGAAAGATAGAATCGATAGCTTGCTTGGATATGCTGCCTCAAAAAGCTTGTGGATGGGAACATTCCATTCATTATTTGGTAGGATATTAAGAATGGAGGCACAATCGCTTGGTTTTACTTCAAATTTTACTATTTATGATACTACTGATTCTGTAAATCTTGTTAAATTTATAATAAAAGAATTGGATTTAAATCCTGATTTTTATAAACCTAAGGTAATATATAATCGTATTTCGAAATCTAAAAATGATTTAGTTACCGCCGAAGCTTATGCTCAAAAAAATGATTCGTTAATTGAAGACGAAAAAGAAAATCGTCCCGAATTTGCTAAAATATTCAAAATATACACTCATCGCTGTCGCCAATCTAATGTAATGGATTTTGATGACTTGCTGCTATATGCAAATATTCTTTTTAAATTAAATCCTGCAGTGCTTAATAAGTATTGTGATAGATTTGATTATGTGTTGGTTGATGAGTACCAAGATACGAATTTTGCTCAATATTTAATAGTTAAAAAACTCTCAGAAAAACATCGCAAACTTTTTGTTGTTGGCGACGATGCACAGAGTATTTATTCTTTTAGAGGTGCAAAAATCCAAAATATATTAAATTTTAAAAATGATTATCCCGATTATAAACTTTTTAAACTTGAACAAAATTATAGAAGTACACAAAATATTGTAAATGCTGCAAATTCGCTTATAAAATGCAATAAAAATCAAATTCCTAAGACTGTTTTTTCTGAAAAAGAACAAGGAACAAAGATTTTGATTGAAAAATCAATGACCGACACCTTAGAGGGATTGACTGTCTCTGAAACTATAACCGATATGTGTAATAATCAGCATTATCATTATTCGGATTTTGCAATTTTATATCGTACAAATGCTCAGTCGCGTGTATTAGAAGAGACGATGCGTAAATTTAATATCCCATATAGAGTTTATGGAGGGCTTTCGTTTTATCAGCGAAAAGAGATTAAAGATGTGATAGCTTATTTAAGATTTGCGGTTAATCATAATGATATCGAGGCTTTTAGACGAATTGTTAATTTTCCAGCACGAAAAATAGGAGCTACAACTGTTAATAAAATTCTTAAGTTTTCTAATGATAGCAATATCCCAGTATGGGATTTAATAAGCGATCCGCATAATTATAATCTTAATATTAATTCGGGAACGGCCGATAAACTAATCTCATTCGCTAATCTCATAGATTCGTTTACTCCAAAAATTGAGACACTAAATGCTTATGATTTTACAGTAGAAATTGTAAATAAATCTGGCTTAAATACCGAATTGTTTATGGATAAAACTCCTGAGGGAGTGAGCCGATATGAAAATATTCAAGAATTATTAAGTGGGGTAAGAGATTTTTGTGAAAATCGTGAAAAAGATAGTGTCATTACTGGATTATCAATACTGGATTATCTCGAAAATGTATCCTTACTTACAAATCAAGATATTGAAGAGGACGATAATGTTGAGAGAGTAAGCATGATGACTATTCACTCGGCAAAAGGTTTAGAATTTACTAATGTGTTTATTGTGGGGGTCGAGGAAAATATTTTGCCAAATTCAATGACTTTGTTTTCTCCTGATGAGGTAGAAGAGGAGCGAAGACTGTTTTATGTTGCTATTACCAGAGCAAAGGAAAATTTGATTATTACATATTCGGTCTCTAGATTTCGTTTTGGAGATATTACGAGTATGACCTACAGCCGATTTATTGATGAACTTGACCCTCAATTTATAGAGTGGTTAGAAAAGCCAGAGCCTCAATCGCAATCTTTATCTTTTGATGACGAATTGAAGAAATATGCTGATGTCGTTTACCAAAAACCGATTCGAAAAATTGAGAAAAAGTTAATTAAACAAGAAAAACCTCTAAAACCCAAAAACTTAGTTTCTGTAAAGGAGATTGATAAACAATTGGCCTCTGCGGGTGTTGTCCCTATCAAACTCGATGATTATCGACAAGGAATAAAAGTGAAACATAAAAGTTTTGGCGAAGGCGAAATAATAGAGCTTTTGGGCGAACTACCCGATATAAAGGCTGTAATTCAATTCGAGAACGAAGTATTTAAAACAATTCTTCTTAAATATGCCAAACTTGAAATTTTGCAATAGAATTTTTGGTTGTAATACAATAAATAGTAAATTTGTGCAAATAATATAAATAATGGATTATAATACACAACGTAAACAACTTCCACTTCCTGAATATGGAAGAACAATTCAACAAATGGTAGATTATTGCTGCGCTTTAGAGGATAGAGAGGAGCGTACCAAAGCCGCTCATACTGTAATCGCAATAATGGGAAATATGAATCCACATTTAAGAGATGTGGCTGATTTTAAACATAAACTTTGGGATCATTTGGCAATAATGTCGGATTTTAAACTAGATATTGACTGGGCTTATCCTTTGCCCAATCTTGAACTTTTGAGCGAAAAACCCGAAAAGCTCCCATATTCTGAAAATAAATTCAAATATGTTCATTACGGCAAATTTACCGAACAGATTCTTTCAAAAATTCATGCGATGGAGGATCCTGCCGAAAAAGATGCACTAATCGTAGTTATGGCTAATCACATGAAAAGATCATATATGGTTTGGAAAAGGGAACAAATATCAGATGAAATAATCTTTAGAGAGTTGATAAAGCTGACACATGGGGAGTATGAAATTCCATCAGACCTAAAATTGGGCGATTTTAAAGATGTACTCGCTTCTCAAGCTGCTGCAAGTAATTCAAAAACAGTAAAACGCAAAACGCAAAAAAGAAGAAAATAATGAGTACCTTTAAAATTAGTGGAGGAACAATACTTGAGGGAGAAATTACACCTCAAGGGGCTAAAAACGAAGCCCTTCAAATAATATGTGCTACTCTTTTGAGCCGTGAGACAATTAAAATTTCTAACATCCCTGATATCAGAGATGTAAATAAACTAATTGATTTACTAAGCTCACTTGGTGTCTTGGTAACTAGACATGGCAAAGGAGAATACAGTTTTAAAGCTGATTCGATAGATCTCGAATATTTGAAATCAGATGCTTTTAGAAATGACGGTGCTGCATTAAGAGGTTCAATAATGATACTTGGACCACTATTAGCACGGTTTGGACACGTATGTATGCCAAAACCAGGAGGCGATAAAATTGGAAGAAGAAGATTAGATACACATTTTATAGGGTTTAGAAAACTTGGTGCAGATTTTAATTACGACTTTAATACAAATTTTTATACCTTAGAGGCAAAAGAACTTAAAGGCACTTATTTGCATCTCGAAGAAGCTTCGGTTACTGGTACTGCAAACATTATTATGGCTGCGGTACTTGCTAAAGGAAAAACTACAATTTATAATGCCGCATGTGAACCCTATATTCAGCAACTTTGCCTTTTGCTAAATAATATGGGCGCAAAAATAGCTGGCATAGGATCAAACTTATTGTACATCGACGGCGTAAAAGAACTCCACAAAGCTACCCATAGAATACTTCCCGATATGATAGAAATCGGTAGTTTTATTGGAATGGCTGCAATGACTGGCTCACAATTGAAAATAAAAAATGTTAGGTACGATATGTTGGGGATTATTCCTGACTCTTTTAGAAAATTAGGAATTGAGTTACAGCATATTGATGACGACATTTTTATCCCCGCACAAAAAAATTATCAGATAGCTAGTTTTATTGATGGCTCAATTATGACTTTTTCCGATGCAATTTGGCCAGGATTAACCCCCGATTTGCTTAGCGTTTTCCTTGTCGTGGCTACACAGGCAAAAGGAAGTGTGCTAATTCATCAGAAAATGTTCGAAAGTCGGTTGTTCTTTGTTGATAAACTAATTGATATGGGAGCACAGATAATTTTATGCGACCCACATAGAGCTACGGTTATCGGAATGAATCATCAAATCAAACTTAGAGGAACAACAATGCAATCACCCGATATTCGTGCTGGTATGGCTTTGCTTATTGCTGCTATGTCGGCCGAAGGAACTAGTATAATTCATAATATTGAGCAAATTGATAGAGGTTATGAAGATATTGATAGCCGACTTAATAAGCTTGGTGCAAAAATCGAAAGAATTAATTATTAAAAAGTACCAAGTTTATGCTTTTGTTTACAATAACTGTAGTAATTAAAAATAATAAACATTCCTAAAATTAAGTATGAAAAAATCTTTTGTTATTATATTGGTTATTCTATATGCAAGTTTAAGTTTTGGACAAAATGTAGGAATCGAAATCGGTAATATTGCCCCAGATATTAAATTGCCTACGCCTAAAGGAGATTCTGTAAATTTGTATTCGTTGCGTGGACAAATCGTACTTATCGATTTTTGGGCTTCTTGGTGTGGACCTTGTCGTAAAGAAAACCCAGCGGTTGTCGAGGCTTATAATGAACATAAAAATAAATCATTTACGATTGGGGAAAAATTTACTGTTTTTGGTGTGTCATTGGATAAGAATAAAGAATCATGGGAAAAGGCAATAAAGGATGACGGCCTTAGTTGGACAAATGTTAGTGATCTTTTGTATTGGAATTGTGCATCAGCAAAAGACTATAATGTTAAAGGTATTCCAGCAAATTTTCTTATAGACGGTAAAGGAGTAATAATTGCTAAAAATTTAAGGGGCGAAAAACTTGAAAACGAACTTGAAAAATACATAAGAATTGATCCTGTAGTTGTGTTTGAGATGACCCTTAATGAACTTGAGTTAGAATATAATCTCCTTGAAAGCTCTGAAAAATACGCCGATAAAAAAGAACTTAAAAAAATTAAAAAAAATATTGGCACTTTAAAAAAAATTGTCCAAGGAATTAAATAGTGTCTGACAATAACTCATGTTTAACTGTCAAAATGTCGTAAAACTCTATTGGCAGTGAATTTGATAGTAGGCTGCTAATGCAAATGCAAAAAAATGAATAGTGATGAAAAAAAATAATGACGAAATAACTGAGATTCAAGAAAATATTGGAAACATTGAAAATATTGATGATGCTGAAAATATAGAAAACACGGATAATTCTACATCTAAAAAGCCAACAGTTAAAAAAGCAAAAAAATCTAAATCTAAAACAGCAGAGGATAAGTTGAAAGACGAAAATATGGCATTAAATGAGGCTCATGGTGAGCTTAAAGATAAGTATTTGCGACTGATAGCAGAATATGATAATTATCGTAAGCGTACATTAAAAGAAAAAGTTGACTTGCGCGAACAGACAAAATCGGCTCTTATGTTTGATTTTTTAGATATTGTTGATGATGTGGATAGAGCTATTGTGCATATTGATGATGTTAAAGATATTGATGCAACTATCGATGGCGTGAAACTTATTAATAGCAAGTTTCGAGATTTTCTTAAATCCCAAGGAGTTGAAGAGATTGATGCGATGGATGAAGATTTTGACACGGACTTACATGAGGCTGTAACAAAATTCCTTGTCCAAGATGAGGATAAAAAAGGGAAAGTTATTGACATTGTTCAAAAAGGTTATAAAATTAACGACAAAGTTATCAGGTTTGCTAAAGTTGTTGTAGGAGAATAAAGTAAGATGAGTAAAAGAGACTATTATGAAGTATTAGAGGTTGGCAAAGAGGCAAGTCCTGAGGAAATAAAAAAAGCTTACCGTAAAAAAGCAATTAAATTTCATCCCGATAAAAACCCAGGAGATGCTACGGCAGAAGATAAGTTTAAGGAGGCTGCAGAAGCTTACGAGGTGCTTAGTAATGCTGACAAAAAGACAAGATACGACCAATTTGGACACGCTGGATTATCCGGAAATGGTGGAGGATATGGTGGAGGTATGAGCTTTGAGGATATATTCTCTCGCTTTGGTGATGTGTTTGGTGATTCCTTTGGTGGAGGGTTTGGAAGTTTTTTTGGCGGAGGAGGCTCTTCGAGTGCTGGACGCAGACGAGTTAATAAGGGAACAAACCTTAGAGTTACTGTTAAATTAACTCTTGACGAGATTGCAAATGGAACTACAAAAAAGATTAAATTAAAAAAATATATTGCTTGTAAATCATGCAGCGGAACTGGAGAAAAAGACGGGAGCTCTAGTAAAACTTGTCCTACTTGTAACGGCAGAGGTGCACAAACAAGAATAGTTAATACTATGCTTGGGCAAATGCAGACTTCAAGTACATGTACTACTTGTGGTGGTGAAGGTAAAATCATTTCTGAAAAATGTAACACTTGTTTTGGCGAAGGCGTGGTGAGTGGAGAAGAAACAGTTGAACTGAAAATCCCAGCTGGTGTTAGTGAAGGAGTGCAATTGTCTGTCTCAGGAAAAGGGAATGCTGCACGTAGAGGTGGTGTAAATGGAGACTTACTGGTAATAATTAAGGAAATTTTACATCCCGAGTTTCAAAGAGAACAAGATGATCTAATTTATAACCTTTTTATTAGCATTCCAGATGCAATTATTGGCACACATGTCGAAATACCGACACTCCAAAATAAAGTGAAAATTAAAATAGATGCTGGTACTCAGTCTGGTAAAACTTTACGCTTAAGAAATAAAGGCTTACCCAATCTTAACGGATATTCAAAGGGAGACCTATTAGTTCGGATAAATATATTTATCCCGACATCTGTTACAAAAGAGGATAAAATATTATTAGAAAAATTAAAACAATCTGATAGCTTTAATCCCGAAAATAAAAAACACGAAAGTATTTTTGATAGATTTAAAGGATATTTCTCACAATAAAAAGTAAATTTATTTTATCTCTCTAAATTTTACCGTAAATTGCATTTGTGAAAGAGACAAATGATATATCACAGCTTGTTAAAGTACTTCCCGAAACTCCGGGGGTTTACAAGTATATCGACAAAAATGATAATGTAATTTATGTGGGGAAAGCTAAAAACCTTAAAAAAAGGGTTAAGTCATATTTTGTTAAAAAACAGCCTTCTTATAAAACAAATTTACTGGTTAAGCGTATCCATAATATTGAATATATTGTGGTCGATACCGAGGGAGATGCCCTTTTATTGGAAAATATACTGATAAAAAAATTAAAACCTAAGTATAATGTATTGCTTAAAGATGATAAGACTTATCCTTGGCTAATTATTAAAAATGAAAACTTCCCACGAGTTTTTTACACACGACAAAAAATTGATGATGGAAGTGAATACTACGGGCCCTTCCCATCGGTTTATACAATAAAAACTTTGCTCTCACTTATCAAGCAATTGTATCCTATTAGAACTTGTAATTTGAATTTGTCAGAAAATAATATTAAAGCTGGCAAATATGCAGTTTGTCTGGAGTATCACATTGGTAATTGTAAGGCTCCATGTATCGGCAAAATTGATGAGGATACATACAATTCATACATTGACGATATTAGAAATATTGTAAAAGGTAATTTACATATTGTGCTGCAATATTTAAAACAAAAAATGCAGTTATATGCACAGAAATACAATTATGAAAAAGCTGCCGAAACAAAAGAAAAAATTGAAATTGTTGAAAACTATAAAAGTAAATCGACAATTGTAAATTCAGGCATTTCTAATCTTGAGGTTTTTGGTTTTGCAAAGGATATAAATTCAGTGTATATTAATTACCTAAAGGTGCAGAATGGTGCTGTGGTGGGAGCACAATCAACAGAGATAAGAAAAAGAATGGATGAGTCTGACCAAGATGTTTTGTCTTTTGCAATTGTTGAGTTTAGGAATATGTTTAATAGTAATGCAAAGGATATTATTGTTCCTTTTATGCCCGAATATAAACTTGAAAATCTTAATTTCTTGGTGCCAGAAAGGGGTGATAAACGAAAATTGCTCGATTTAGCAAATAGAAATGCAAAATTCTTTATGCTTGATAAACATAAGCAAATTGAAAACAAAGATCCTGAAAAACACACTATTCGCAAACTTGAAACATTGAAAAAAGATCTTCATTTAAAAGATTTACCGATACATATTGAGTGTTTTGATAATAGCAATATACAAGGTACAAACCCAGTTGCTGCATGTGTAGTTTTTAGAAATACCAGACCAGCAAAAAAGGATTATAGACATTATAATATAAAGACAGTTATTGGACCAGACGATTATGCCTCAATGAGAGAAATCGTATTTAGACGATATAAAAGATTATTGGACGAAAACCAAGCATTACCGCAGCTTATTATTGTGGATGGGGGTAAAGGACAGTTAAGTGCTGCTGTTCAAAGTCTTAAACAACTTGGTCTCTATGGAAAAATCGCTATTATTGGAATTGCCGAAAGATTAGAAGAAATATATTTCCCCGAAGATTTAACTCCTTTATATCTTGATAAAAATTCCGAATCGCTTAAAATCATTCAACAAGCACGAGACGAAGCTCATCGTTTTGGAATAAGTTTTCATCGTGATAAAAGATCAGAAAAATTTATAAAATCGGAGCTAAGCGATATTCCGGGGGTGGGACCTAAAACCATAGAGGAATTGCTTAAAAAATTCAAGTCTGTTTCAAAAATTAAAGAGACAAGTTTAAGTGAACTGGAGACTGTTGTCGGAATAGCAAAAGCGAAAATCATTTACGAGTATTTTACATCAACAAGCTTGTGAAACTTGACAAGTATAAAATTATCTATTACAGTTGGCTTTAGCTACTGTGAAAACTTTTTCTTCTTCCACTTGCTTTAGCATCATTTTTTAAAATTGTCAAATTCAATAACCTGATTTCGGTATAATTTTTAAGTTCAGAGTTCCTGGTCTATTCGCAAATCAGCAATCCCAAGATGTAAGAAACAGCTTTAAATTTGTAGTAAAAATTTGACTTTACATTGCCAACAAAAAAATCAAATCCCATTCCTGCCAGTAATGGAGGCAATGTAAACGTCAGTAAATAAATAAACAATAATAAAAACCAATAAAAAAAGGGCTAAAAAGCCCTTTTAATTTAATATATGTGTTTTATGTTTATTTTGTAGCTTTTCTTTTCTTCATAAAATCATAAGCCAACGGTGTAGCAACAAATATTGATGAGTAAGTACCAATAATAACACCAATTAATAAGGCAAATGTAAATCCACGAATAACCTCACCACCAAATATAAATATTGCAAGTAGTACAACGAAAGTACTTAATGAGGTATTTATTGTACGGCTAATTGTTGAATTGATGGCAGAGTTCATTACATCTTCTGTTCCACGTTTTTTGTATAATCCTAGGTATTCTCTCAAACGGTCAAATACAACTACGGTATCGTTAATAGAATAACCAACTACCGTAAGAATAGCAGCAATAAAGGCCTGATCAAGCTCCATATTAAATGGCATAATTGAGAATAGCAATGAATACAAGCCTAAAACGATGATAACGTCATGAATAAGTGAAATCAACGCACCAAGAGAATATTGCCATTTTCTAAACCTTACAAGTATGTATAAGAACATAACAATAAGTCCGAGGGTAATTGCTATTATAGATTTTGATTTAATATCATCTGCGACTGTTGGTCCGACTTTTTGTGAAGTTTGACGATAATCGGTATAGAATTCGTCCAGACTCACATCATCTCCTAACATTGGTTTTAAGCCTATATATAATAGTGAATCAGCCTCATTATCAGCGAAATTATCATCGATTTTATAATTGGTAGATATCTTAACTTGATTTGCTCCACCAAATGTTTTAACTAATGGACGGTCTCCATAGATTTTTTCTAGTTCATCGCCAATTTCCGCTGGGATAACTGCTTTGTCGAATGCAACAATATAATTACGTCCTCCTGTAAAATCGATACCAGGGTTTAATCCTCTTGTGAAAAGAGAAACTAAACTAATTAAAATTATAATACTTGATACAACATAAGCAACTTTACGTTTTTTAATAAAATCAATAGTTAAGTTTTGGAAAGCATTTAACGTGAGTTTGTTGCCAAATGTCATTTTTTTATCTTTAGCGAGAATTGTTGAAATAATTATTCTGGTAATAAATATAGCTGTAAACAATGAACTAAGGATACCTATTATTAATGTTGTTGCGAAACCTTTAACTGGTCCAACACCAAAATTAAGAAGGATAATACCGATTAGTAATGTTGTAACGTTAGAGTCGATGATTGCCGAATATGCGTTTTTGTATCCGTCAGTAACAGCACTTTTGATAGTTTTACCTGCTCGCATTTCTTCTCGAATACGCTCATAAATAAGCACGTTGGCATCTACCGACATACCTATGGTTAAGACTATACCAGCTATACCAGGCAATGTAAGCACGGCTCCGAGCGAGGCGAGTACTCCAAATATTAGAAATAGGTTGGTTATCAAAGCAATATCCGCAACAATACCAGCTTTTCCATAGTAAAACATCATATAAATTAGGACAAGAATAAATGCAATGACAAAAGAATTTAATCCCGAGTCAATAGCTTTATTTCCAAGTGAAGGACCTACAATTTCTTTTGACAGAATATTGGCAGGAGCAGACATTTTACCCGATTTAAGAACGTTTGCAAGGTCAGTAGCTTCGTCTAAGGTAAAATTACCACTAATCATAGAGCGACCTCCAGTAATTTCTTCGCTAACTGTTGGCCATGAATAGGCATAACCATCAAGTACGATTGCTATACTCCCTTTTGTTTGGCTTCCAGCATATTTGTCGGCAATTGCTCTAGTAATTCTTGCCCATTCTGTAGAACCCGAACCATTCATTGTCATTGTAACTTGTGGTACTGCTTGGCTTTGACCAAATTCTTGTTTCGCATCAGTAATTACGTCTCCACTTAAAACCGCTCTGCCATCTTTACTCTTTTTAAGAGCAATAAGTTCATAATAGCCTGGAGCATTGTCTGATGGTTTAAATCCCCAAGCAAATACTAAATCACTAGGGAAAAGTCGTTTTACAGATTCTCTGTTAAGATCAGCCATTATTGAGGGCATATCTCCTTCTTTAGCATATCCTACAATAGGACCATAAATAGACACGTTTCCAACTTGAGGACGAAGTCTTTCGAAAAGTGATGAGCCTGATAGAGCATTATCATCAGCAGTTGCAGCGGTATCAATCTTAGAAGCGACTGTATTATTTGTGTCATTCGCATCTTCGATGATTTCATTATCACTTATCTGATTGTCTGAAATAACTTCATCTGCAATAACCTCGTCGGCTATTACTTCGTCTGCAGTTTTTTCTTCTTTTACTACACTTTTACCTGCTTTGCGATCAATTTCTTTTTGTTCGGCATCTTTAATTTCTGCAATTAGAATATTTGCTTCGGATAACTTGTCATATATTTCTTCGGCATTGTAGGTTTCCCAAAATTCAAGAACTGCTGCTTGTCTTAGTAAATCTTCAACACGTTCGGGGTCTTTGATACCAGGTAATTCGATATGAAACACGCCTTTAACAGCAACATCTCTTTGTATGTTAGGTTGAACCACGCCAAAATGGTCGATACGTTTACGAAGAACATCAAAAGCATTGTTGATTGCTGCTTCATATTGAGTACTAATGTATGCTATAACCTCTTCGTTACTCGATTTAATTGTTATGCTTTCTTGATTACTGGTTGTAATAAACAAAGATGCAAGGTTTGGCGAGTTGGGAGTACTTACTGTAGTAAAAGAATTGCCAAAAACTTCGATATAGTTTTTCCCTGTTTGCTCTATCGTTTCTGCATTGGCAAGTTTAATTGCTTTGAGCAGAGTTGAGTCACTTTGATTGTTAGACAGTGTCTTTATGACATCCTGTGCCGAAATCTCAAGGGTAATATTCATGCCACCTTTAAGGTCGAGACCAAGATTCATCTCCCGCTCTTTGCAATCCATGTAGGTGTATTTCTTAAATAAAGTATATACAACCTGATTTGACATTGAATCAAGATATCTTTTTGTTATTGAGTCAACAATGTGTATTTTTTCAGACTCTTCAACTTTAATATTCATTGATTCATATTGTGCCGCAGCATATTTGTCTGCTTTACTTTCGACACGTTTTGTCATAAAAGTAAAAGATAAATAATACAAACAAATCACTGTAAGCAATACTGAAACCGTAATAATCGCTCCTTTGTTACGCATGTTTAAAATTTTTTATTAACGTTAACTTATAATTTTATATTCATTTTTTAAGTGTGCAAAGATATTGATTTTTTACGAAAATACAGATTTTACACCAAATTATTTTACACTATTTTTTTTAAAACCATAATATTATCAGATAAATCAATTATGGCCGTGTGTTTTATTAAAAAATCACACCCAATTATTCCTGAAATATGAGGTAGTTTTAATGACTTATATAGTTGATTTATATAATTTAAAGGTGTAAAAATGGCATTCTTCTCGGAGCTTCTGAAATAACCGATGTTAAGAGATTGAATGTTTCCTGTGGATATGTTTTCTATTTTTGAATTAAACCCAGAGCTTTGATTATCATTTTCAAGCGTATCAAAACTTGTGTCTTTAAAAGCTGGACTATTTGGGTCAAACACCGAGTTTGATGCTCCTGTATCTAATATTAGAAAACATTTAGTCTTGTTTATGTTTGCTTTAATGAGGATATGCTTGCCACCGCCCTCGATATTGCATATTCTTAATGGAATATTGTATTTCTTCATTTTTATATTATTTTAATTTAAACCTTTTATTATTTCAATTGTCATAATACTGTTAAATCAAAAATATAAAAAATTATGAAAACTAAAGTATTATTTTTATCGGTGTTATTTTTGTCTTCGATATTTGTAGGACACTTATCAGCACAACAACGAGATTATCAAAATAGAAAAGAGTGTTTAATTGACGACTTAACTGCCGAGCAAAAGACTTCAATTGATGCGATTAAATTCAAAAGCGAAGCAAAAGTGAAAAATTATCGAGCAGACCTTGATATTAAAAAAGCAGAGTTGCGAAAACTGCAAGTTGCTGACGTACCTTCAGAAAAACTGATTCATCAAAAAATTGACGAAATTTCGGCGTTGAATACTAACATTCGCAAAGAAAACGCATCAAAACGTATTGCAGTGCGAAATGAACTAACTCCAGAACAACAAAATGTGTATGATTCATATAAGTCGCGTCGCGGTGGTAATAAAAATTATCATCAAATGAAATCAAATCGTAATTCAAATTGTGAGTATAGAGGAATGGATCGTAGTCATAGACCAATGAATCGTAATCGATAGAGAGATGAATAATAAATAATAAATATTAGTAGTTTTACTTTTTCACGTAAATCTGATCGAAGACTTGTTTTTCGGTCAGATTTTTTTTATCTTTACAATATTGAATATAAACCTGAGTTCGTTATAGTTTTTTAGTTCAGAACGCTTATAAGGTATGGTTTTTGAAAACAAACAAAATATGAAAATCTTGATAAATGTATTATTATGCTTTTGCAGTATTGCAGCTTTTGGACAAATAAAAGAAATTAGTCGAAATACTGTTGATGCACACTTATTTAAGCTTGATAAACTTGGGAGTTTTTATTTTGTTAACAAAAATATTTTGACTAAAACTGATAAGAATTTAAAAACTTTATGTACTTGGGATAATTATTCCCATGGTGAAATTAGTTTTGTGGATGTATCTGACCCACTAAGGATATTAATGTACTATGCTGATTTTAATACGCTTTTGTTTTTGGATAAGTATCTTACAGAGTTAAGAGACCCCGTTTCGCTTGATGATATTAATATATATAATAGTGGTGCAATTGCAGTTGCACAGCAAGGTGGCTTTTGGGTCTATAATTATCAAAATTCACAGATAGTTCGAGTGGATCAAAACCTTAACATCGCTCAAAAGGGAGTGGATCTTTATTCCCAAATTAAAGACAGCGAAATTCAAGAGCTTATTGTTTCTACAGATTATATTTTGTTGCAAACCAATAATAAAAGCATTATAGTTTTAGATAAGTTTGCTAATTTTTACACAAAGTTTGTACTCAAATCGGAGACTCCTATTTGTATTGATAATGAAAAACTTTTTTACATTGAAGATAAAGCACTTATTATTTATGATCTGGCGAAAAATAAACTGTTTTCTATTGATATACCAATAAGTTCGGTACTCGATATAGAGGTCTCGGGAGACAATCTTTATGTCCTATCCGAAAAATCGTTGATAACTTTTAAAATTCTCTATTGAAAAATTTGGGTAAAATCATTTATTAGTTTTATTTTTATACTTTGAAATTAATCTAAATTAAGTTTTATGCATATAGCAGTAGCAGGTAATATTGGTGCGGGGAAAACAACGCTAACAAAACTTCTCGCAAAACATTATGGTTGGTCTCCACATTACGAAGATGTTGATGACAACCCATATCTTAAAGATTTTTATGACGACATGCAAAGATGGTCGTTTAATTTACAGGTATATTTCTTAAATAGTAGGTTTAATCAAATTCTCGAAATTCGCAAATCCGATAAAACCATTATACAAGACCGTACAATTTATGAGGATTCATATATCTTTGCTCCTAATCTCCATTCGATGGGATTGATGACAACGCGCGATTTTGATAATTATTTTAGCTTGTTTAGTCTTATGGCTACTCTGGTCGAAGCTCCTGATTTGCTTATTTATTTGAGGGCAAGTGTGCCAACTTTAGTACAGCAAATTCAAAACAGAGGACGAAAATATGAAAATACAATCCGTCTCGATTATCTTAAACGTCTTAATGAAAGATACGAAGCATGGGTCGCAAATTATAATAGTAGTAAATTATTGATAGTTGATGTTGATAATCTTAATTTTGCAGAAAAACCAGAAGACTTGAGTACTATTATAAATAAGATTGATGCGGAACTGCATGGTCTATTTTAGTGTTAAATTGTGTTGCCCGTAGTAGGTGAGGAGTGGGCAAGAGAGTGATACTGTGATCCTGTGATCCTGTGATACTGTAATCCTGTGATCCTGTGATCCTGTAATCCTGTGATCCTGTAATCCTGTGATCCTGTAATCCTGTGATCCTGTGATGCTGTGATTCATCCATCGGAACCGAATACCGAATACCGAATACTGTTTTTTTTGTGATACTGTGATTCTGTGATTCTGTGATCCTGTGATTCATCCATCGAAACCGAATACTGAATACCGTTTTTTTTGTGATACTGTGATTCTGTGATACTGTGATTCTGTGATCCTGTGATTCTGTGATAACTGGATAACTGGATAACTGCGAACATGTTGTAATGTGGCTATCGGATATTATAAACAAACACTAATTGCATTTAATAAATCACAATAAAAATCAAGTCAGTAAATTCTAGTTTTATTTTTATGCGGAAACAACGCTTGAAATAGAATTTTTGTCTTATATTTGTTGATTATGTATTTTTAAATCATTTTAATAGCATTAGATAAAAAAAATATGAAAAAACTTATGAAAATTAACGGAATAATACTATGCTTAATGCTTATTTTTAATAATGTATTTGCTCAAGATAATAATGCAAACATAGTGAAAGACAGATATATTATAATCAATAATATTGATGAGTTTTTTTCATTTACAAATGATGAATCATCTGAACTAGTAAGTTTTGAATTGTTTAATATTTACGAAAACGAAAGTTCAAAACCATTATTTGTTAGTGTTAATGAATTGCCGAATGTAATTAAATTTAACATCAAGTCGAATAGTGAACAGTTTGAAAACCAACGTACTTGTTATTTACGCATAAAAAAGACAAATTATCTTATCACATTTCAACAAGTCCTTCAAAGGATGGAAGTCGCATATATTAAAATTGATAATAATTTCATAGAATTAGAAAAGTATTTTGTACAACCAAATTAAAATCACAACTTATGAAAAGTTATAAAAATATACTATTGATAATAACTGGATTGATATTCAGCAACTTTTTGACCGCACAAATAACTGCACCTAGCTCCTCAGGGTCATTTAGCACAAATTACACTTCTGGTTACCTTAGCGGTGGTGGTGAAAATGATTTTGTCTTTGTTTTTTGTGCTAACCAATCGCAAAACAACATAGGGGAACTTAGCGTTAGTGCCTCTGGTTGCGGTGTAATATGGTACGAATATGACGGATTAAGTTATTCGGAAATTGGACAAACAACTGCCACGGCAACTGGTCTTACATCAGGATTATACATGGCACAAGTTAATTGTGGAGGCGTAATCACATGCTATAAAGCATGGGTTTGGGTAAACCAAACTTTTGTTGATGTAGCTCCTATTGCTCCTGGATGCGAAACGTTTACTTTAACTGCCGAAGCTTCAGTATTAGATAATGAGTTTTTAATAAACGACCCTCCGGGGCTAAATTTCGAGATTGACGCAAACACTTTTATAAAAGTTTGCTTTTGGGCTGATCATACTTATGTTTCAGATCTTGGATTTTATCTAAAAGCTCCTGGGCAACAATTATCCGAACCAGGCTCCACAGGTGTTGTCGCATTGCTCCCAGCAGCATCTGACTGGGGAATAAATGGAGATTATCAAAGCAACCTAACTATTCCATGGACTGTTACAGGTTGTGCACCCGAAGATGAAAACACCGATTGCAATCCTGGAAACCACCTCGATGAATTTTGTTTCTCTACAAATGCATTTCCTGGAGGCCCTGCATACACACCTGGAGACCCTAGTAGAGTTCCGTGTGTTTGCGATATGACTGTGCCATTAACAGGTATATATGCTCCCGCCGAAGCTTGGAATAATATTTACGGATATAATGCAGGTGATGCTGGATGGTCGGTGCAAATATATGATTGCCAACTTATTGACTTTGGTGCACTTACAATGGCAAGCCTTGTTTTTAGAAAAGAAACCGAATGCGGGACTACAACATTTGTATATGATTCTGGAGAGATTTACTCAACAATAAACGATAATTCTTGTAATGCTGCCTCAGCGTCAGTTTATATTGTTCCACCAAAAGAACCAGCTGGTGAATACACAATAACTTCAGAAATAACTGGTTATAGTTGGTCATGTACAGGCTCAGGTTTTAGCGGCAACCAGCTTAGTCACCAAATAGTTGCTGGCACCTCCGATTTTCCACAACAATCTAGTGATTTTATTTTAACTGTAACAGAAACCATAAATGTACCAGGCGGTCCACAATGTCAGGTAAATGATATTGAAACATTTTTAACTTTGCCTTCTGATGCAACAATTACTCCCATAGGAAATATTTGCACCAACTCCACTCCTTTCCAACTACAAGCAATTGACGGCGGTGGAATATGGACAACCACTGCCCCTGCAGGTTCAATCGTAAATAATGTTTTTTACCCTCAAGTTGCAGGTGGAGGAACTTGGACAATCACGTATAACATAGGTGGACCATGTCCCGACCAAGATCAAATACAGATAACAGTGTATGAAAGCATAGAAGTCCAAAACCTATCAGACAATATTTGTGATGGCACAAATTCTTTTTATACGGTATCATTTAATGTTGTTAATGAACAAGGAAATTCCACTACGTTTAATGTCGATTATGGAAGTGGCCAATCATCACTAACAGGAAGTTTTAGTCACGATTTTCCATCTCAAACAGCTTATAATATTACAGTAACTGACAATCATGGATGTAACGAATATATTTTAACAGGAAACCATAACTGCGGCTGTACTACTTACGCTGGAGCTTTAAGTACATCAACACCAATACATCTATGTGATGGAGATTGTATCGATGATGGTATTTTATCACACAATGGCAGTCATGTTCTTGACGCAAACGATATGCTCGAGTTCGCTATTCATGATGGAAGTTATCCTGCAAATATTTATGCAAGAAAAAGCACTCCATATTTTTGCTTTGCTGATATACCTAGCGGCAATCTCGAACAATTTTATTACATATCAGCAATAGCAGGAAATATTTTAGGAGTACATGTTAATAATCAATCTGATTCCTGTTACTCTCAAAGTATAGGAACTCCAGTAGTTTGGCATCAAAACCCCATTGCTTATATTGCAGCTCCGACAATGGCTGTTTGTGGGCTAAGTGCCAATTTAGTAGCAAATGAACCCGCAGCAGGACAAATAGGAACATGGACAGCAAGCAGTAGCTATACCCCAACAATTGGCAACACACACACACACGCAATGTCTGTTATAAAAAACCTTCCTTATGGAGATGTAACATTTACATGGACAGTAATAAATAATCAATGTACTAGTTCTGATAACATTATCGTATCTTTTACAGAAACCCCATCAGCTTATGCAGGCGAAGATATTACAATTTGTGGTAACGAAGCCGAACTCGAAGCAGTACTAAGTCTTTCAAGCTCAACAGGAATGTGGAGCGGAAACGGGTCTTTTACATCACAAACTAGTGCAGCAACAACTGTAACAGGTACTGGAACTCAAATATATACATGGCGTGAAACTAACGGAATTTGCTGGGACGAGGATAATGTAAAAGTTGTTTTTGTTCAACAACCACAACCTACAGTTTCACCAAATGTTGATACAGTTTGTGGTATTGAATATAACTTAAATGTTTATAATGTAACTGGAATCGGACATTGGACAGCTTACCACGAAGGAGTTCCTTACAACCCTGCACCATTTTACCAAGGAGGAAACAATATACCAAACCCGATAGTCTATGTCAGCTACGGAATGGCACTATATAAAGAGATTGATTTTGTTTGGACAGAGACCATTCAGCAAAACTCAATTGAATGCACAAACACTGCAACCAAAAGAGTTGTGTTCTCTAGGCAACCTATTGCAAGTGTTGGAGCAATTGACGAAGCCGAAATTTGTGGTATGTGCGTTACTTTCGATGCAGACACAGTTGGATCTGGATGGGCAACAGGATCGTGGATAGCAAAAGGAGTTAGTGGACAATGGACTGACGGCATTTATACAAATCCTAATTCAAGTTTCTGTATAAATCCACTAGGAAGTTTTGGAGACACCGCCAGTATTGATGTACAATTCCTTTGGATAATGAGAAATCATGGTTGTACATCTATCGACACAATGAATGTTACTTTCTTTAAAAGACCCACCGCTAATGCTGGACTAAGTGATGTTGTTTGTGGTAAAGCTTATGAATTAGATGCAATATATGGTATCACCGAAAGTGGCACATATTCACCTTCAGGTATTTGGACAGTTTACGAGCGACCAATTACTACTGCCTCGGCAAACATTGTAAATCCATCAAATGCTTCAACTTTGGTTAATGTTTCAAATAATGGAGTTTGGGTATTCCAATTTAGAGAAAACAACTCGCTAATGCCTAGCTGCTACTCAACAGATACCGTACAAATTGAATTTGTCGAAATACCTGTTATATCGGCAGGCGAAGACCATAATGCTTGTGGTACTTGCACAACTCTTGGAGGAACATCTGGCGGATTCGATGGCTCATGGCTTGCAAATGGTTCTATTTATGATAATTATGAAGACCCAAACACTCATGTTTGTCAAAGTGGATACGGACCAATTGTCTATACATGGTTAGAATCAAATCAAGCTATGACAGACCCTACTTTTTCATGTTCATCAAAAGATACGGTAATAGTAACTTACTGGCGTATTCCTACTGCGAATATCCTTACCGATACTGCCGACTCGACAACTTGCGGATTAAGATTCAACAGACTTAGAGCCGAAAATCCAGGAAGCGGAATAAGAGGCTATTGGTACACAAACAATTCAGCTACCGACTTTGGAGACGAATTCTCTGTTAATACTTGGACAATTGTACCAAACTATGGTTACCATGATTTTTATTGGATTGAAGAAACTGGACCTGCTTATGCTCAAGGGTTCTGCACAGACACCGCTGGACCTTTAAGAATCCATTTTATCCAAATCCCAAATGCTAATGCTGGTATAGATACATTATTCTGCGGTTATACTGGAACTTTAGATGCTATTCCAAGTGTGGGAACTGGTGTATGGAGTACTCCTTCGGTAACAAATATTA
>JAQVOR010000163.1 GCA_028702535.1 Bacteroidales bacterium | reverse complement strand
GTTTCATCTAAGCTTTCTACTCCATACATTATTACAAAACATCCCGATTTTTTCATTAAAGCCAGAATTTCTTCATCAACCGTATCAACTCTTGCAAAACATGACCAATGAAGATTTAAGTTTTCGTCAATAAATCGTTGACAAAGCTCTGTTATGTACGATTTTTTGCATGTTATTGTATCGTCGTAAAAATGGAATTGTTTTATTTTAAAAGATTCTTGCAGATATTTTATTTCCTCAATAACTTGATTGATTGTTTTAGACCTAAGTTTGTTACCAGTAATTCTTGCACAAAAAGTACACTTAAAAGGACAGCCTCGTGATGTAATAATCCCAATGCCAGGTTTTTTGCTGTTTAATGATGCAGGAGGTGGAACATATTTGTAGAAATCTAAAAGCTCGTATGCTGACATTGGTAGATCTTCGGGTCTGACTTCTGCGGCTTTTGTCTTAGTAATGCTTTGGTCTGGAAATCTTTCAATAATATTATCTGGACTTAAATCATCGTTTTTAATTAGATTGCAGAGTGAATATTCTCCTTCGCCAGTAATAAGATAGTCTGCAGAATTACATTCGTTAAAGATTCTTTCTTTTAATACTGTTATGTGAGGCCCTCCAAGTACTATTTTAGAATCTGGAAAAAGATTTTTAATGATGTCGGAAATATCGTAGGCATTATATGCAACTGGAGTACAAACACTTATGCCAAACCATTGAGGGACTCCAGTTTCTGTAATTTTATTTTTGATAATCTCCTCTAGGCTTTTATTTTTTAAATTTTCAATTGTAAGATCTAAAATATTTACATTTATTCCGTTATGCTTCAGCCATCCAGCAATCGAAAGCAAACCAACTGGCGGCATAGTGTAATCAAATGATTTTAAAATGCTACCTTTACCAGAAGTATAGTGTGGTACAATTAATAGACAATCAATTTTATACATTAAGATTTCTTTTGCGGTAAAGTTAATAAAAATCTTATTCAGTTTCAATAAGCTTCTTTTCTTCTAAAATTTCGGAAATTTTTTCTGACAAAATTTTAGCAATAATTAAATTAGCATCTGCTGTGAGGTGGCAATAGTCAACATAAAATTCTGTGTCTTCATATTGATTCGCAATGCTTTTATTTAAATCAACAAAATTTATTTTATTGATACTTGCAATACTATCTATATTTTGTGATAAATAATCATCAAAGAAGTATTTTATCAAAATATTACCATTGTTTTCATAAAGTTTCAGTTTTTCTATTTCCATGTCTGGATTTGAAATCGAGATGTTAATAGGGTTGATGCTATTTTTCATTTTGATTTCATTCGCTGTTAAAGTTTTATTCATTTCGCGATATAACATTGGTTGCAGACAGAATATTAATTCAGTGTGATTAACGTTGCAAATGGCTTTATAATAGAGTATTAGGTCAGTAAATGTTTCGCAATTTTGTTTAAAATCATTCTTCAAATTAGAGTACCTCTCTTTTGTGTATTCTTCAGGATTGTAGTCAAATAGCTTATCCGAATTTTTATTGAGGGCATCCTCCATTTTTTGTTTAAAAAGATAGAACTTTATTTGTTTAAAAAGATTTATTGTGTTTAGAAAGCTTTCATTTTTAAAAGATTCTGAGATATTCAATATTTCAATATATTTTTTAAGTACTATTTCTTGATCAATTTGATAAGGGCTAATTCCAGCAATAGTTTCTATATCATTATTTCCGTCTATTGAGATAATAATATCTGGGTCGAAATCTTTAATCTTTTCTAAATATAGTGCTATTGTTTGGTTGAGTTTTCTGCCAGATGCACATGCGTTTATTATTTCGAATTTATTATTTGGATATTTATTATCAAGTTCTAATAGAATTTTGCCTGCTATACTTGATTGATAAGAATATATCCCACTTGGATATTTTTTTATTTGGTCATAAGGTTTTGCTTGTCCGCTTCCGAAGGCTGCAGAGCCGCCTGTGATAAAAATTCTAATTGTGTTTTGGGATTTAGTTTTATTAATTTTATTTTTTGTAATAAAATCATATTCATCTATTAATATATCTTTTTCTTCAGAATTTGTTTTTATAGTTTTGTGCCTGTAACCACTAACATTTTTAAAAATGTAAAAACCCGAAATTTCACGATTAAAATACGGAAATGAAAATTGTAGTTTTGAATTGTATTTTAAAATAAGTGTGCTCCCAAGTTCTACTCCTATCAAGCAAACTATCGTAATAGCTAAGACTATAAGTACTTTTTTCTGCATAACTTAGGCAAAATAATTAAAAACGAATTCAAAATAACGCAAATATTTGTAAAACTTAAAACAATAAGTGATTTATTATCTGTTTTTTTAAGTTTAATTGATTTTATTATCACGGTAAAGTTTGTCAATGTGCTGGAGATATGGATTGATATTAGAAATGTTGGTTAGTTTGTAGTTTGAATGTTCTTTGCAAAAAACCAGTTTAATCTGAAGATTGTTGAAGTTTTTTATTGTCAACTGAACTTCAATAGTAGAGTCATTAGGACATTCGCTTCCCTCAACAGAAATTCTCATCAGTAAAAAAGAATTTAATGAAAACTTAATTAAATCTGAGTAATAGTAAGCTCTATTATCATTATTAGTCAGATGTTTTATTATTTTAAGAGAATCATTTTGAATTTTGGATAGTTGAAGTTCTATGTTTTTATAAATTAAATTTGTGTCAGATGTAATTATTTCGCTATAATTTAGTTTATCATTTTGATTAAATGAAAATAGTGAAGTGAATAAGGCTTTTTCTTGATTACCAATTCTAACTAAACATGTTATAAATATTAAACATGCAATAATTATAACAAAAATAGTATAGAGGCTTATGATATATTTTAATTTATTCATAATTTAATAGTTTATCAGTAATTGTAACAGAATCATTAACTAGACGGATTTCATCAATCCCGAAAAATCTGTTGTAATATAATGAATAGTCCATATTCTGAACCTTCTTAATCTTTTTGTAACCTAAGTCAGGAACAGCATATAGGGTTCGAGGAATATTTTTTAATTCATCAACTACAGCAAGTTTCCAATTCTCTTTTTTTTTTGTTTCATAAATTACGGCATATCTTTTTTTCATTTGTGCTTTAAAATATGAATAGTCTCCTGAATAATCATCAATAAAAATTTTGTTTAAATTATTTTTTCCTGTAATAACAAAGATTGAGATTACAATAATGGATACAAATGCAATTTTTTGAATATACGGATATAGTTTGGCCACTACACTAGGTATTATTCTGTTTATTAATATTGGCAAAATAAGTAAAACAATAATTTGATATGCCCAATTCAAATAATTTAATGCACGCAAGCCTATGTTATTTGTTCTGTAATAGGTTGTTAAAAATAGAAAATAAGCATAACTAATATATATGATGCAAATGAACATGAAAAAGAATACCAAAATCTCTTTTGTTGTAAACGGTATTAGTTCTTTTTTATGAGAGTATTTGTACAAGATAAGTGTTGAAAGGATAATACAAGGAATATAAATAGCATTTGTAAAAGTCCATTTGAATAAAGTTTTTGTAATAACTATGCCGGAAATTCTTAATGACTCAAGTATGCTTTCAATATCTGTACTGACCCCAGTAACTTCAATGCGTGAATGTGTTCCAGGAAGCATATAGATAAATAAACAAGTAGCAATAAACATTATAGTTAAAATTAACAATTCATGTTTGAATTGCTTTTTATATTTAAAAACATAATAGAATAAAAGAACTAGGATGAATATGTTTATTACGATGTTCATTTCATTTAGTCCGAAACTCATTAAAAACACGATGAGAGTTAAAGCTCCAGAAATGGTTTTAGAATAATATGTTTTTACATTTGTCCATTTAATAAAAAGTGCTATCCAAAAGAAAACTGCAATCCATGAGACCAAATAAACTGAAGACGCTGCCATAAAAAAAAGATCGGAGGTAATATCAGGAATTACTATAAAATGGATTAAGCTAAAAGCAGAGGCGGCAATGATAAGTTTATATGCTTTAAAATTAAATCCGAATATTTGCTTAAACAGGAAAAATATAGAAAAAGTAATTAGAATTAAGTAGAGAATTGCCGATAATTTATAATATTCTACGCCTCCAAATAATATTGGACTAAAACTATATAATAAATTTGTCGTAAATCTTGAATCCAGCGACAAATACAATAAAGCGGTAGAAAAAACATTTTCGGTATTGTATGACGTAATTGCATTTGATAAGTCTTCGGCGTTTGGGTATGTGTAACATGCTGCTTTAATGAGTATAAAAAAACCCATAGTAATTATTGCAGATGTAAAAATTAAATTAGATACTTTTAATCTTTTATTAAAAACTTCTCTATTGTTTGATATGCAATTATAATAAACAACTCCAATAATAAAAAGTAGCTGAAAAAACCAAAAAGCTTTCATGATAATGCCGTTTACTCCATTCCATGAAAAACTGGATATTAATAATTGAAGGAAACACCCGTGGTATTGTGTGTTTTTGTTATTTAAAATTGTGATTCCCGAGACAATAGATTTTTCAATTATTTGAGAATGATTTATTGTTTTTATTTTTATTTTAGAGTGAACACAGTTTGATTGAATTTTAAGTTCTTTGATCCAATGATTTTTAAGATTTAAAGTATCATTAGATTTTACTATTATTTCTTCAGATTTATTATTAATCCCTTTGATTGTTATTGTAGCTGGTAAGTTTTCTTCTTGAGAAGAGTATATTATGTAAGTATTACCTGAAAAAATAAGGTTTTTACTTGCAAAATAATAGCCAGTCCATAAAAATGAAATTTGAATAATAATTATTAAACCAGACAATATAATTCTTTTTTTATACATTTTTTGCCCCAATGCTTAGAGTTACAAAAACTTAGTGTGATTATTTAAGTGCTAAGTTATTAACTAATTATTAGTAATAAAAACATTTTAGCATTTATTATTGGATTAATAATTTTTTGAACTTAAAAATACAAATACTGTTTATATATTTGAGATAACATAAGAGAGTTACAAAAACGATTAACAGTTTTGTTAGAAAAAGTTTTTGCATTAGAAAATGGGCTGTCGAATAGTGTCAGTCGAATTGAAGTTAATTAATTCATATCCAGTGTCTTGTGGTTATATTGGTGTAAATGTGGCATCTGTAGTAAGATGCTTAAATATTAGGTTTTTATTAATAATTGCAAATTTATTTGTAAATTGCGTTTTTATCGATGCTAGATAAATTAATAATAAGAAATGAATTGTTTATTTTGTTTATAGATGTTTTGGATTTTAAGTTGAGTATATTGAAAAATGTTTGATTGTTTATTTTGGGGAGGTAAAAACGAAATTCTCGCAAAACTCAGTTTAACGAATTTGCTGGAGAATTATTAACGATAGATGCTGAGATTCTAAAAATAAGTTTAAAGGGATTGGAATAAACGATAATACTTAAAGGCTTGAGGCTAGTTGCTTTTCAAACAATTAAATATATAGATGAATAAAGAAGTAATAGTAAATGGACATTTAACAAATTTAGAATATTGTCAGTGTAATAGATGTGTGCAGGATAGTACCGTTCCAGGAATAAAGGTTGATGAAAATGGAGTATGCAACTTTTGTAAAATGCACGATAAAATGGAAACAATATTTCCAAATGGAGAAGAAGGACAAAGAATAATTGGTGCTATTAATGACAAAATAAAAACACGAGGGAAAGGAAAAAAATACGATTGTGTTATTGGAGTTAGTGGAGGTCGGGATAGTTCATATCTTCTTTATCTTGCAGTAAAGAAGTGGAATTTACGCCCTCTCGCAGTTCATTTTGATGATGGATTTGATAATCCAGTGGCTGTTGAGAATATGAATAAGGCAGTAAAAAAACTTGAAGTTGATTTACGGACAATTACCAGTAATTGGCAAGAAGCTAAGGAGCTTAAAATAGATTTTTTAAAGGCATCAACTCCCGACCTGAATATGGGGACCGATATTGGCATTGCATCATCTTTATATGGAGTTGCATGCAAAG
>JAQVOR010000162.1 GCA_028702535.1 Bacteroidales bacterium | reverse complement strand
TTTTTACCAATATTACGTCCCTACCGGGACTAATGCCGTAGGCATTAAACATTGATAAAGTCATTTGCATAATAAAACATTTTTACTGCAAAAACAGAGAATTTGAGTTCGACAAAAAAGGCGAAAGCAGCTTATAATCAAGAGCAGATCAGGAGGTCTTAATGTATCGTCCCTAACGGGACTTTAAAAAAACACTGATTATTGTTTTTTACCAATATTACGTCCCTACCGGGACTAATGCCGTAGGCATTAAACATTGATAAAGTCATTTGCATAATAAAACATTTTTACTGCAAAAACAGAGAATTTGAGTTCGACAAAAAAGGCGAAAGTAGCTTATAATCAGAGTAGGTCAGGAGGTCTAAACTTATTGCACTTACTAATTATCATTACAATATTTCATCATTCGTCTATTGTTTTTTGAACAGTCCATTTCTTTTGCCGTTTCCAAATCTAAACAAGCTGCCTTATAATTTTCAATTTTAAAATACGATAAGCCACGATAATAATAAATCTCAGAATCTGTGGGTTCAAACTTTATTGCTTTATTAAAATCTTCGATTGCTGCGGTATGCTTTTTTAATTTTTGATGTGATAATCCTCTTTGAAAGTAAGCATAACTGCTTTTAGGAGAGATTTCTATTATCTTGTTAAAGTCTTTAATCGCTAATTTATATTTTTTTATTTCGTAAAGAGCAAACCCTCTTGTTTCATAAGCATGTAGGTTTCTGGGGTCAATGTTGATAATGTAATTTAAGTCTGGGATTGCTTTTTTATATTTTCCTAATAATGCGTAACAACTCGCTCTATTGGTATAAGCATAATCATACGAAGAGTCTTTCTCAATAATTTTGGTGAAACACTTTACTGCTTTTTTGTAATTTCCTTGAGCAACAAAATTACATCCATCTAAAAACAAGTCATCAGTTGTTTGCGAAAAAGTAAAAAAACAAATAAATATTAATAAAATTGATAATGAGAGTTTGGTTCTTGTCATTTTATCTTGGAGTTATGCCATAAAGGCAGATATTTATCAATCTATCTAATGTATTATGGTAGTTTTTAATATCTGCGGTGCCAAATAATGGTATTTCAAGGCTAATGAGAATAAGCAAAATTGTTTTTGCGGTCTCATCAACATTTTCGACAGAAAAATCTTTGATAAAATTACCTTCTTCTAGGATTTTTGTTAGAACTTGTAACTCAATCTTATAAAATTCAAGACGATTTTTATTGATAGTATCTAATTGCTCTAAAAGATCGTGTCGCAAGGCGGAATAGTAGTTACTAATTTGTGCAAGAAAATCCATTCTTTCATTTATAAAAGCAATAATTTTATCGATTGGTTTTGTTTCTTGACTAATTACATCAATTAGTGATTCTTGCATGCGTTTAGCTTCTTTTTTTATTACTTCATTAAAGACTTCTTCTTTATTCTTAAAATAATAATATAGTCCAGTTTTACTAACGTTTGTTAGAGCAGCAATATCATCAAGACTTGTCTTTTTATATCCAAACTTGCTAAATGCAAGGCTTGCGGCGTTTATAATATTTTCGCGTGTAATGTCTTTATTGTTTTCCATAATTTTAATTTGTGCAAAAATAATAAATTCAAGGGTTTAAAGTAAAGCGTCTTTTATCAAGAAATCTAAATACAACAACTTAGACTTATTCGCCAATAATCTTAACTAATACTTTTTTCTTTCGTTTACCATCAAATTCGCCATAAAAAATTTGTTCCCAAGGGCCAAAATCAAGTTTCCCTTCTGTAACTGCAACTACAACTTCACGTCCCATAATAGTTCTTTTTAAATGAGCATCGCCATTATCCTCAAAAGTATTATGTCGATATCTATCGTGAGGTTTTTCTGGTGCAAGTCCTTCTAACCATTCTTCAAAATCCTGATGCAATCCAGGTTCATCATCGTTAATAAACACACTTGATGTTATGTGCATTGCATTTACAAGACAAAGTCCTTCTTTTATTCCGCTTTCATTAAGACATTCAATAATAGTAGGAGTGATGTTGACTAATTTTCTTCTAATCGGTATTTCATACCACAGTATTTTTCTATATGATTTCATAAGCATTTGTTTTTTTAGTATGTTATTAATTCATCGATTATTGCATCGATTTTAGTTTGTAATTCTTTAGTTTTTGATTGATAATCGCTTTTATTCTCAAGTTTATCATGTACCGATACATAAAATTTGATTTTCGGTTCAGTTCCAGATGGGCGAACAGTAATTTTTGTTCCGTCAACCAAATCAAATTGTAAAACATTAGATTTTGGCAACATAATTTCATAACGCAAAGCACTAATTTTATCAATTGTATTTCCTTTGAGAAAATCGTGTACCAAAGCAATCGTAACACCCTTGATTGAATTTGGAGTTTTATCTCTAAATTTTTCCATCATTGTTTGAATTTCTTCAAGTCCACTTTTGCCTTTTTTGGTAAGCGATTTTAAACCTTCAAGATAATATCCAAATTTGACATAAATATCGACAAGCAATTCATCAAGTGTTTTTCCTTGTGTTTTTGCCCACGCAGCAACTTCTGCAACGAGCATACACGACATAACTGCATCTTTATCTCTAACAAATTCTCCCGCTAAAAAACCATAACTTTCTTCTCCACCACCAATAAATTTTGTTTTTCCGTAATTCTTTTCAATAATATCAGCGATATACTTAAATCCAGTTAAAACATCATAAGTTTTTACCTTATAATGGCCTGCAATTACGGTAAGTAACTCGGTTGTTACAATGGTTTTTACAATATATTCTTTACCTTTTAATAATCCTTTATTTTTCCATTCTTCTAATAAATAATATATTAAAATCGATGCAGTTTGATTTCCATTAAGAAGTAAATATTCCCCATTTCTTTGCCGAACTACAATTCCAAGTCTGTCGCCATCGGGATCAGTTCCCATAACGATATCAGCTTTAATCTTTTTTGCTTTATCAACAGCCATTTTAAGAGCTGCTGGATCTTCTGGATTTGGTGAAATAACTGTTGGAAAATTGCCGTCAGGAATAGCTTGTTCTTCAACAATATTTATATCATGAAACCCAACTTTTCTTAATGCTTTTGGTAAGATATCAACGGTAGAACCATGAATAGGAGTGAAGACTATCTTTAAATCAGAGTTCTTTATTATTTCGGGATTTAAACTAATTGTAGAAAGCTTTTTAATGTATTTATTATCAACATCTTCGCCAATTAATTCGACATTTTTTAATGATTCGTCAAACTTTACATCTGCGACATTTGTAATTTTTCTTACTTCATTAATTATGTTTTCATCATGTGGAGCAATTATTTGTCCGCCATCTTGCCAATAAACTTTATATCCATTGTATTCTTTAGGATTATGTGATGCAGTTATAACAATTCCAGATTGACAGCCCAAATGTCGTATTGCAAATGATAATTCTGGCGTTGGTCTTAATGCGTCAAACAAATATACTTTGATACCGTTTGCCGAAAAAACTTGTGCTGTAATTCTTGCAAAATATTCGCTGTTGTTTCGGCAATCATAAGCTATCGCACACTTTATCTTTTTGTCAGGAAATTGTTGTAATAAATAATTACTTAAACCCTGAGTTGTCATGCCAATAGTGTATTTGTTTATTCTGTTAGTGCCAGCACCCATAATACCTCTCAGCCCTCCAGTACCAAATTCAAGATCCTTATAAAAAGATTCAGTTAGTAAATCTTTATCATTCTCTATCATTTGTTTGACCTGATTTCTTGTTTGCTCATCAAAAATGTCTGTTAGCCAAACTTGGGCTTTTTTTAGGATTTCGTCCATAGTTTTAAATTTTGTTGTAAAGTTACAAAAAGGAATTGAATTTTAGAATATTCAGAAAGGGAAAATGTAATCCTTGCAATTAACAGATTTTTTTTCTTTCAACTTTAATACGTTCACGCGGATTTAGCTTCGCTGCGATGACTGGTCGAAGTGAGCTTGCTATCGCTCGGATTTATTTGCAATCCGAGTGTTGCTGTAATCCGAGTGTTTTTAAAAACTCATACAATAAAATTTATTCCATTCAAATTTCTTACCGCTCGCATTTATATTTGCTGCGTTGTGCTGCGATGCAGTGCTATCCGTACAACAGATTTCGACCCCGAAGAAGGAAGGGAGAGAAATCTTTTATTCTTCGAGTGTAATTTCAATAATTGCTATTGTTTTTTTAATAATATTCCCGTCTCGCACCTTCGTTCCGGAATGTAGGCTTGCTCGCTGGTACAACAGAGAATAGAGTACTGAAAAATAATGTCGAATTCCTATTTATAACGAAAAACCATAAGCAATACCTACAATATACCGTGTTCGTTCAATTCTGGCAATGTCTATCTCGATAATATAAAATATATCTATACTATTTTTGCCAAATTCAAATTCGCTACCGAGTTTTATCCTAAATTCTGAAAAACGATTTTCATCAATATTGTAATATACGATAGGAGCAATATATGGTTTAAAAACATTTGTGAGTTTGTAATTTAATTCAAATTCATTTCTTAGATAGTTTTTTATTTTTCCACTTTCAGAAAAGTTAGTTTGATACCTAATTGCATCCTTAAGCTTAATATCGTTATCAAACCTTTTAAGATTATAAGCAATTTCAAATGTTAAACGATGCTTATTGTTGTATTCAACATGGCTTTCGGGATAAAATTCCTCAATATTTGTTTTAAATCTATAGGCTATTTCAAAATCAAAACGTTTTGATATTTCATATCCAATTTCGGTTTGTATTAAGCCTAAATAGTCGTTATTAATTATTGAGGGTTTACGTAATTCTGTTTCTAATCCAATATTGATTTTTTTTATTGTGTAGTCTATCCCAGCTTCTAATCTTAGTTCTTGCGAATAGCTGTTTTGGAAAAAAACTATTAATATTAATATGTAAATTAGTGTATATCTCATTATTATAGCATAATCAATTTCTTTGTAAAAATCAAATTATGAATAGTTATATTTACAAAATACAAACCTTGTGGTAAGTCAGAATTTATTGTAATTGCACTGGCAGGATAATCATAGCTATTCTGATAAACAATTCTGCCGTATAAATCTTTAATATCTACTTTAATAATTTCTGTTGCGCTATGTATGTTGATATTAAAGCTCTTGGTAGCTGGATTTGGAAAAATATCGAAAGGAATGCCAAAATATTCCGTTATGAATTTTTTTACAATAATAGGTCGATTCATTGCAAATACCTTAAGCCTGTCAATATTTTGTTTCCACTTAACATAATCGCTTGGATTATGCCAACGATAAATATGTTCGTTTGCTAATGGGGTATATACCTTTTCTAATTTTTCAATTTCGAAAATTACACGTTCAGGGTTAAAAGTATAATTTAAGTGATAAAACATTTTGGATTGAAACTTTTGTTGGAATTTTTTATTTTGAAGTAACAAGACCAAAATAGTTTTATATTTATCATCAAATTTATAAAAATCGTCGAAGCTATTTCCGTATCCTCTAAAATGATTGTAGTTAAACCTATCCATGCAGGCATCGCAATCATAAAAGAAATATCTCCATCTTGCAGTGTCGTTATTAATTTTCCACAAACTCATATTACGAATAGGAAAGTCGATATTTGCTAAATAAATTTCTGCACAGTAATAATCAATCAAAGCATCTAAATCAATTAGTTTATCCATATTTGAATAAAAACTGTCTGAATCTTTATCTGCAATTTCTAAACTTGTGATAAGTTCGTTGTAATCATTGATTGAGCCTACGCTCGCATTCATGTCTTGTGGTGATGACTCTATAATTGTTATTTCTGGTGTTTCAATTAAATAATTATTTGCTACATAATATTCATCCTGACGTTCGCGCAAACTATATATTCCCCAGTATTCACCATTAATAAAAACAAGTGAAGTAACAAAAGCCGAATAATCAATATTCATAGGTTTGACAATGTTTTGACTTAATTCATCTATTATCATTGTGTTTTCCCAATCTTTTACATTCCTCAGCAAAAGACGTTTACAACTGTCAATATGGGGTTTATCCTCAAATAAAGGATATTTAAACCATCCT
>JAQVOR010000161.1 GCA_028702535.1 Bacteroidales bacterium | reverse complement strand
TGATTCTGTGTTTCTGTATCATCAACTAATCTTCTCATCTGTTTTTTTGTTCTTACTTCGACTGTTCGAATGCGATGCACAGAGCGAAGTCGAAGTGTTCTTCTGTTCTTACTTCAAACCCTGTGGCACGACTACGAGCTCACGACCGAAGAGAGTAAAATCTCAAGCTATCAATAAGTATAAAACTTTGCTCTAAACCATACAGATTACCAATTACTGAAACCCGAATACTTGTTCTATTGTTCTCATAAAGTTGTGATTCTGTGTTTCTGTATCCCCACATCTACTCAATTCTTCGATTATTAATGCTCGAGAGCACTCTCCTTAAATACTATTTGTATCTTCTACAATTTAATTCTAAAGCAGGAATAAACATTTTTATTACAAAGAAATCCATAACTTTTGGTGGTAGTATAAATAGGAGAATTTTTATTAGTTTAGCCTCTTTTGTTACTAAATAGCGATTGCGAGGTCTTTTTCTTGTAGAGGCTTTATAGATAATTTTTGCGCAATTTTCAACAGTACCACCTTTAAAACCATTTGTGCTTTGTGTAAGGTTTTTGACTAAACTACCGTAAGGAGTGTTCTCTGGTATTACTATATTATTGTGAACAGTTCCAGCAAATTCGGTTTTGATTGGTCCAGGTTCGATAATCGCAACTTTTATTCCTAGCTTTTTTATTTCCCACCTAAGTGCATCTGATAGGGCTTCTACAGCAAACTTGCTGGCTGCATACCAACCGCCACCAGGCATAGAGCTTAATCCAGCTGCTGATGAAATATTAACTATTCTGCCGCTGCTATTTTCTCGCATCATTGGCAATATCGCTCTAATCATGGCTGCCATCCCAAAAACGTTAGTATCGAATTGGGTTCTGACTTTATCGTCTGGTGTTTCTTCTATTGTGCCAAACTGTCCAAAACCTGCGTTATTAACAAGAACGTCAATCCTAATCCCATTATTAACAATATGTGTTACTAAGTTGTTAATATCCTGCTGTTTGGTTACATCGAGTTGGAATACCGAAGCTCCAGATTCTTTTAAAATCTCTAATTTTTGCTTATCCCTGCCTGTTGCAATAACATTCCAGCCTTTTTTTAAGAATAAATCTGAGCATGCTTGACCAATTCCGCTTGTTGCTCCTGTTATGAGGACTGTTTTCATTTATTTAAGTTTTAATTCAAATTCAAGATTTTTATCAATATCATAAATGTAATTTCCTACGCCAAACCAAATTGTTTTTGAATCAACTCTGTCGAGATCAACGTGGAAATGAATATTTGATTTTGCTGGAATTTCGAGTTTTCCAGGTACTGATCGGGGAGGTAAATCTTTATGTCTATACAGTATTACAGGGGCAGATGATATGTTGGTAATGTCAAATATTACAATGTTTTGATCTTTATCATACCTTTTTTTTATTATTAATGAATTTTGTAATAGTTGTGATAAAAAATCTTTGTTTCCATATAAAGTTTCATTGTAATATAGTAGTGTACGTTTATTGTCAAGTGCATTGCGAACCGAATTATGACTAAATTCCTTTGCAAAAACTAATGTTACTGGACGATGCTTTTCAAATTTACTCATGCAGGTAGTTGAATGAATATCTGAGTTCGACATTATTGTTAAATCCTTTTCAATTGCCCAATTCCATGCTTCGGGACAAAATTGACCAAAATTGACTACTTCAATGCCATGAATGTATCCTTTATCATATAGACGTGTGTGTATTTCAAACCATTTTACAGTATCGGGTTGTTGAGCTTTCCAGCATGGATGATTCCAGAAAATAAATGCTCCTTGATTATATGCTTCTGCAATTGCATCTTCAACATCCTCGACATCAAGCTTATTGGCATCTTTAATAAATATTGCATTTAGATGTCCTGGAGGCATACTGCGAGTAATTTCTGCTCCTCGAATAACCATTACACCATATTTATCTCCTTCTTTTTTTGCAATTTCATAAGCTGTGTTAAAATCTCCTTTTAATTCATTTTCGTGAGGAATGTATTCGATGTGATCGGTAATTGCTATAACATCTATACCGTCCATAATTGCTTCGGTAACTCTGTAATCTGGCCAAACCTGACCGTCCGAGAATATGGTGTGTATGTGGAAATCACACTTTAATGTTTGGTAGCCTTTGATATCAGGAAAGTACAAGTCAGACGATTGGCGGTGATACTGAGCTGAAGCACTAAACGAAAGTATTAGTGCAATTGCAATTAACAGATGTTTTTTAATTGTTTTCATCAATTTTTTTTTACAAAACTAATCAAAATATTTGCTTTTAAAATTTAAAGACAGACAAAAACTTTGTCGTAGTAGGTAATCGCAGCACTTTAAACAATTTTACTTTTTGTTTGTTATTAATACAAATTCTTAATACAAAAGACTATGTTCAAAGAATACGATCCAATTAAAAATAAAATGCTTCAGATAATGGACAATGACGGTAAAATTATTAACGAAAAATTTATGCCAGATATTGATGATTCTGAAGTATTAGAAGCATATAAAAAGATGTTGTTTGCACGAACTGCTGATAATATGACTGTTAGCTATCAAAGGCAAGGACGAATATTTACTTATCCACCAAATTATGGTCAAGAAGCGATAAGTGGTGCTGTGGCCAGAATTATGAGAGATGAAGATTGGTTAGTTCCAGCTTTTAGAGAGCTTGGTGCTTATTTGGCAAAAGGTGCAAGTTTAAAAGAAGTGTTTCTGTATTTTATGGGTTACGAAGAGGGCGTAAACTTTAAAAACGCTAAAAACTTCGTACCTTATGCAGTTCCAATTGCTTCGCAGTTATTGCATGCAGTGGGAATTGGGTATGAAATAAAATATAATAAAAAAGATCAGGTAGTTTACACTTTTGTTGGCGATGGAGGTACCTCAGAAGGCGATTTTCACGAAGCTTTAAACTTTGCTGGAGTATGGAAAGCACCAGTAGTTTTTATAGTCCAAAATAATCAATATGGTATATCAACTCCTTTTAGACTACAAACAGCTTCCGATGGAATAGCTATTAAATCGTATGCTTACGGAATAAAAGGAATTCAAGTTGATGGAAACGACTTTTTTGCAATGTATAAAGCTGTGAAAGAATCTGCCGAATATGCTAAAGCTGGTAATGGTCCTGTATTAATTGAAGCAGTAACTTATCGAAAAGGAGCACATACAACTTCCGATGACCCTTCAAAATATAGAACGAAAGAAGAGGAAGATGAGTGGGATGTGAAAGATCCATTAAAAAGACTGAAATCTTATTTGAAATCGCAAAAACTTTTCACAGATAAGGATGAAGAAACCTTAATTGAGGATTACAAAAAAGAAATAGACAGGCAGTTTATTGAAGCTGAAAACTTTGGATCATATCCATTAGAGGATATATTTAAATATACTTATGGTGATATGCCAGATGATCTTAAACAACAAATGGTAGAGCATGAGAAGTTTATTAAATGGAAAGAAGTCTCACAAAATACCAATGTTTAACATTAAAACATACAAGAAATGAAAAAAGTAATGAATATGGTAAATGCGATTAACGACGCATTAGATATAAAACTAAAAGAAGACCGAAATGTAATTGTTTATGGTGAAGATGTTGGGGTTGAAGGTGGCGTTTTTCGAGTAACCGAAGGATTACAGAAAAAATATGGAGTTGAACGTGTTTTTGACTCTCCATTAGCAGAATCTGCAATTGCTGGAACCGCTGTTGGAATGTCCATAGCTGGATTAAAACCTGTAATTGAAATGCAATTTTCGGGATTTGCAAACCCAGCTTTTAATCAAATTGTGAGTCATGTTTCGAGAATGAGAAATAGAAGTAGAGGAAAATATACCTCGGATATGGTTATTAGAATGCCTTATGGCGGTGGAATTAACGCTTTAGAGCATCACTCCGAAAGTATCGAAGCAATTTGGGCTCATATCCCAGGACTAAAAGTTGTAATCCCATCAACTCCACACGATGCAAAAGGTTTGATGATTGCTGCAATTGAATCGCCAGATCCAGTGTTTTTTATGGAGCCTAAAAGAATTTATAGAGCTATTAAACAAGAGGTTGATGAAGAAAAATTCTCAATCCCGATTGGTAAAGCAAAAGTTATTCAAAAAGGAACGGATATAACTGTAGTTGCTTATGGTGCAATGATACGTGAAGTGCAAAAAGCTGCTGTACTTGCTAAAAAAGATAATATCTCTATCGAAATTATCGACTTGCGTACTATTTATCCTATTGACAGAGATACAATTGTTGAATCGGTTAAAAAAACTGGCAGATTGTTGACTGTACATGAGGCAATAAAAACTTTTGGCGTTGGTGCAGAGATATCAAGTACAGTAATTGAAGAAGCTTTTCTTTATCTTGAAGCTCCACCAAAAAGAGTTACAGGTTATGATGTGATTGTGCCATTACCAAAGGGTGAGCATCATTTTATTATTAGCCCAGAGAGAATTTATTATGAGATTTTAAGAACAGTAAAATACTAAAAATATGAGATATATATTTAACTTTCCTGATATTGGCGAAGGACTTGACGAGGGGACTATACTGGAATGGTATGTCAAAAAGGGACAAGCAGTAAAAGTTGGAGATGCAATTGTTAAAATGGAAACTGATAAGGTTGTTGCCGATATTCCTTCGCCTAGAGAAGGTACGATTGTAGCACTTTATGGTAAACAAGGCGAAACAATAAATGTTGGAAATCCGCTTGCCGAAATCGAGATTGAAGGAGTGCATGGTAAAGATGCTCAAGAACTTGTAACCGAAGAACTAAATAAAACTGAGGCTGTTGAAGAAGAAGGTGCTGGAGTAGTTGGAACTCTCGAAATTGCTGGAAATAATGCTTTTATGCCTGCTTCTGATGAAGGAATGACGGAAACCGATAAATCACAAGTTACTGGCTCAACAAAAAAAGCTTTAGCAACTCCTGTTGCAAGAGCTATTGCTAAAGATTTGGGTGTTGATATAAATCAGGTTACTGGAACTGGACCTGGTGGCAGAGTAATGAAAGAAGATATTAAGAAATTTAAATCTCAAGAAGCTTACGCTACTCCAAAACAAAAAGAAAAATCAACTGAAAATGATTTGGTTGAAATCGAAAAAATGTCCCAAATTCGTAAAACAATTGCCAAAAATATGATACAGTCAAAGCATAATGCGGCTCACATGACTGTTTTTGACGATGTTGAAGTTTCCGAATTAATTAGGTTAAGAAATAAGTTTAAGCAAAAATATGCTGACGAAGATCTAAAATTGAACTATTTACCCTTTGTCTTAAAAGCAACTGCTTTAGCTTTAAAAAACCATAAATCTTTGAATTCAGAAATGGATATGGAAAATGGTAATATGATTTATAAAAATTATTATAATATTGGAATAGCAGTTGATACCGATGATGGATTACTTGTGCCGGTAATTAAAAATGTAGATAAGAAATCTATAAAAGAATTAGCAAAAGAAATTGCCGCAATAAGCCAAAAAGCAAGAGACCGTAAAATCGGATTAGAAGATATGAAAGACGGTACATTTACTATTACAAGTTTCGGGTCTATTGGAGGAAAATATGCTGTTCCAATTATAAACTATCCGCAAGCTGGGATTTTAGGAATAGGCAGAATTTATGATGCCCCAGTAGTTAAAAATGCTGAAGTAAAAGTTGGTAATAATTTACCTTTATCTTTATCTGTTGATCATCGAATTGTTGATGGCGGTGAGGTTACAAGGTTTTTAAATGATATAATGCTTTATTTGGGTGAACCAGTAGCAATGTTAATGTAGTAAGTGCTTACCCCACTAATGGCCTTAATTAAATAATAATTAATAACAAATAAATGAAACTATGGATTACGATGTTATAATAATAGGAGCAGGACCCGCAGGATACGTTTCTGCAATTAGAGCCGGACAGCTCGGACTTAAAACTTTAATAGTTGAGAAAGAAAAAGTAGGTGGTATGTGCCTCAACTGGGGTTGTATTCCTTCTAAATCTTTAATCGAAAGTGCAAAACTATTTAAAAAAGCTGGCGAGTTAAAAAAATATGGCATTGACGGTATCGATAAAAAACAACTTAGTTTTAATTGGTCAAATGCAGTAAAAAAAGCTATGGCGGTAGCCGCAAAATTATCA
>JAQVOR010000160.1 GCA_028702535.1 Bacteroidales bacterium | reverse complement strand
AAAACAATAACTTTATTCTACCAGTCGAACTCTTAAGTTTTGATATAAAATGTAAGGACAAATCAAACATTTTAAGTTGGATTACTGCAAGCGAACTCAACAACGACTATTTTGAAGTTCAAAGATCTTATAATGCAACAAACTGGGAAAATATTGGTAATATTCAAGGAGCAGGAAACTCCAATAAGTTATTAAACTATAGTTTTGCTGACCAAAAAACCAACAAAAAAGCTTATTACAGACTAAAACAAGTTGACTTTGACGGAAAATTTGAATATTCAAAAATAATTGTTAGCAATTGTGTACCTAATAATGATGATGCTGAAGTAATTATTTATCCTAACCCATGTAATGACTTCTTAAATATTAGTATATCCAACTGGGATTCAGAATCGGTTAAATATGAAATTACTAATCTTACTGGACAAATAATCTATTCATCTAAACTGGTAATTGAAAGTAGCTTTGCATTCGAGCAGATTGAAACTAGTAATTTAAAACCCGGAATGTACTACATTATATTTTATGATAAAAACCGTAATATTTCTAAAAAAATAACTAAAATTTAAAAAGAATTTACTACTTTTGGGAACTAAAGTACTATTAAATAGTTATATACTTAAGAATGGTGATTTTAAAAAATTATATGAAACTTAAATTATTTTAAAAATGAAGAAAATTTTATTCGTATTACTTGGAGCATTAGTTATGCTTACAGGTGTTGGAAACATTTATGCACAGGAGAATATTATTCCTGTTAGAGATCAAGTCGCAGGATTTGATACATGGACAGATACAGATATCGGTGGAACTACGTATCTGCATTTACTAAAGGTAACTTCGTCCACAATTACTCCTGCAATGAATTTTGACAATTACACCGATGAGAAACTGAATTTTAAAGCCAGAACTTATGGTGGGACTAATGCTGTTGAAAACACAATTACAATTTCCATATCAACAAATAATGGAGTTGATTGGACTGTTCTTGACACGAGACTTCCATTAACAAACTCCTTAGTTGCTATGGACGAATTCGACTTATCTGCCTACAATGGAACAGAAGTAAAAATTATGTTTTCTGTTGAAGGAACTAATGATGTTGTTGGAGCAGGCATAGATGATATTTCAATTACTGGAATGGCTCCCGCTACTACAAGTCTTATTGCAAACCCTGAAATCTTAAGTGAATTCAATTATTTTGTTGGTTCAGGACCTTCTGCAGAACAGTCATTTACTTTAAGCGGAACACTTTTAGACAACAGCGATGTAATTATCACTCCTTCAACAAGTTATGAAGTTTCTTTGACTTCTGGTGGCACTTTTCAAAATACAGCAATTACACTCCCAACTTATGACGGTACTGACACAGAGGTTTATGTAAGATTAGCTGCTGCTCTTACAATTGGAGATTACAACTCAGAAATAATTACTATTTCAGGTGGTAGTGCAAGTGATATTACTGTAACTTGTAATGGTAGCGTAAGCGAAATTCCGACACCAACTTTAGTTGTCATTCCTGATGTTTTAACTGGATTAAATTATCTTGAAGGTTCTGGACCTTCTATAGAAAAATATTTTACACTTAGCGGAACAGCTTTAGAAAATAGCGATGTTACTATTACTCCACCAACAAATTATGAAATATCTTTGACTTCTGGTGGTACTTTTCAAAGTACAGCAATTACACTTCCAAGTTATGACGGTGCTGATACTGAGGTTTATGTAAGATTGATTTCGGGTCTTGCAATTGCTGATTATAATTCAGAACTTATTACTATTTCAGGCGGTGGTGCAAGTGATATTACTGTAACTTGTAATGGTAGCGTTTTAGACTCAAGTACGACTCCTTGTCTAGCAGAAGATTTTAGTGGCTTTACCACTGGATCTCATGGCTCTGCAAGTAGTTTTGATGCCGCTGAGTCATTAGATGATTATACCCAAATCCCAGGTTGGACTGGTTACAAAATTTATTCAGCAGGTGGCGAAATTAAATTAGGCACTGGCTCTTTAAACGGTTATATTGTTACTCCTGCTGTTGACCTTTCGGCAGATGGTTATGTAAATTTCGATTATGCAATATATTCTACTGACGCTTCAGTAGTTCAAGTTTTCCATGCAGCAGACGGAGAAAATTTTGTTCAAATTGGTTCAGACATTACTCCAGAAACTGATTTCCAAACAATAAGCCTTAATATTACTGGTGGTACTACATTATCAAAAATTAAAATCGGAACCGATATTAAACGTGCGTATCTTGACAATATTGAAGTTTATTGCAGTGGTATTATCGAAACTACTGAACTTATTGCCAATCCTACAGTTTTAAGCGAATTTAATTACACTGTTGGTTCAGGACCTTCTGCAGAACAGTCATTTACTTTAAGCGGAACACTTTTAGACGACAGCGATGTAATTATCACTCCTTCAACAAGTTATGAAGTTTCTTTGACTTCTGGTGGAACTTTTCAAAGTACAGCAATTACACTCCCAACTTATGATGGTGCAGATACAGAGGTTTATGTTAGACTAATTGCTGGTCTCGCTATAGCTGATTACAACTCAGAACTTATTACAATTACTGGAGGCAGTGCAGATGCGATTTCTGTAGAATGTTCTGGAAGTGTTTCAGAATATGTCGCTCCTGAACTTGATGCAAATCCTACAAGCTTAAGCGGATTTAATTATCTGTTTGGATTTGGACCTTCTCCTGAGCAAATATTTAGTGTAACAGGAACAAACTTAGATGGCAGTGATGTAATTATCACACCAGCAACAAGTTATGAGATTTCGTTAAGCTCTGGTACAGGATACCAAAATACTCCAATTACTCTTCCAGCTTATGACGGAACAAATACTGATATTTATGTAAGACTTATTGCAGATTTAGCTGTAGCTGATTATAATTCAGAAACTATCACTATTGCAGGTGGTGGCGTAAGTGATGTTACAGTTACTTGCAATGGTAGTGTTACTGATGGCAGCTTAACACCTTGTTTGGAAGAAGATTTCAGTGGATTTATTACAGGCTCACATGAGACACCAAGCACAAGCGACGCAGCAGCAGAACTTGACGATTATACTATGGTTACAGGTTGGACAGGGTATAAAGTCTTTTCAGCTGGCGGCGAAATAAAAATCGGTGCTTCTAGCTTCAACGGATATATCATTACTCCAGCTATTGATCTTACTGACGGAGGTTCATTAAACTTTGATTATTCTAAATGGGATGTTGATGTCTCAGTAATTCAGATTTTCCACGCTGCAGACGGAGAAAACTTTGTTCAAGTTGGTACTGATATTACTCCAGAAACTGATTTTCAATCATACAGTGTGCAAATTACAGGCGGAACAGAAATGTCAAAAATAAAAATAGCAACTGATGTAAAAAGAGCTTACTTAGATAATATTAAAATTTTCTGCGAAAACTTTAATCCTACTCCTGTTCTTATTGCAAATACTGAGGATAATCTAAATATTTATCCTAACCCAACTTCTGACTTTATCAATATCTCAATCAAAAATTGGGAATCTGAAAATGTAAAACTTGAATTGTTTGACATAATGGGCAAATTGCTTCTTGTCAAAAAGCTTAATATAAACAATGGAATGACAAACGAAATTATTGATTTAAGTCATTTTAAAGCTGGTATTTATATGATTCGTTTTACTGATAACAATACTATTCAAAATCTTAGAATTGAAAAGAAATAAAACTTGCTTTAATACAAAATGTTCTAAAAAGGCTAATCATATGATTAGCCTTTTTTGTAAGTAGTAATGATACTTTTTAACGTTTACCGACAAAAAATCAAATCCCAGTTCTGCCAGTAAATTAGAGGCAATGTAAACGTCGGTTAAGATTACAAAACTGCAAAATCTGCAAAAACTCAAAATTTGATTGTACTTTATGACCTATTGGTTAATAATAACAATTAAACATTACCGTATCTCCAGGAGTGCAATAAACCTGACTTTCAACAACTTTGGATTGTTCTTGATGTATTGAGATATAATTAACTGTAATATAATCGCCTCCCACTACTTTACAAACAAAACTAGAATCTACATAAGCTCCATAAAAATATTTATAGTTTGAACCACAACAAACATCACAATCAGGATTAATATTTTGCAATCGTATTTTAACAACATCGTCAGGATCATTAGGGTAACCATTATATACCTTTACACTAATATACGATTCTTTCGGAATAGCATCATTTATTACATAATCAGAATCCACATTACTGGGTTCAAAGGTATTATAAATCTGATGATAGCCAGGTTTGGAAAATTTAAGTCTCATTTTAACAAAATTTCGACTTTCAAATTCTATCAAAAACTTGCCCTCCGAATCGGTATAGCACTCTTTAAAAGGGATAAATGCCGAATTAAAATTTCCTTGCATAATCTCAGTAATTTCAAACTCAACTTTTGCATCCCCAACAGGCTCACCTGTTACCATATCTGTTAAAACTCCGCTTATCTGATTACTCTCAGTTTCTCGGCAAGAAAATAAACTCAATAATGCAGACATCATTATTAACATTAGACTTAGCTTACAAATTATATATAAATTAGATTTCAACACTTCATTTTTTTTTAAATATACAAAATTTTTGTAACTTTAGCCAAAATTAATAAAAAAAACAATATCATGAGTATTTTAGGACATTTAGAACCAAAAAAAGTTTGGCAATATTTTGAAGACATCACAAAAGTGCCACGTTCATCAAAAAAAGAAGAAAAAATAATCGAATTTCTCTTAAACTTTGGGAAAGAACATAATTTAGAGACTAAAAGAGACAAAATCGGTAATGTATTGATAAAAAAGTCTGCATCTGCTGGTATGGAAAATGTGAAGTCTGTTATTTTACAAAGCCACATGGATATGGTTTGTGAAGCTAATCGGGACACGAAAATTAATTTCGACACAGACAGAATAACACCATATATTGATGGAGAGTGGGTAAAAGCAAAAGGCACTACTCTTGGAGCAGATGACGGCATTGGAGTTGCAGCTGAAATGGCTATTTTAACAGATAATACTTTAAAACACGGACCAATTGAGTGTTTATTTACTGTTGATGAAGAAACTGGTCTTACTGGAGCATTTGAAATTCAACCAAATTTTTTCGAGTCAAAAATATTATTAAACCTCGACTCAGAAGATGAAGGCGAGATATTTATTGGCTGTGCTGGAGGTATCGACACTATTGCAACATTTGATTTTAAATCAGAACCCGTTCCGCAAAACCACAAAGCTTATAAAATTACAGTAAATGGGCTACAAGGTGGACATAGCGGAGACGAGATCCAAAAAGGATTAGGGAATTCAAATAAAATGGCTAATCGTTTTTTACATTTATTTACCGAAAAATACGACATCAGACTATCAAACTTTGATGGTGGAAATAAACGTAATGCTATCCCGCGTGAAGCAGAAATGACTTTCACTATTGAAGCCGCTAAAACTAACGAAATGATGAAAGATTTTGAAACATTACAAAAAAACATCATAAACGAAATAGTAATCAATGAGCCTAAAATTAATATAATTATTGAAGAGGATAAAATGCCAACAACAGTCATCGACAAGCAAACACAAAACAACTTATGTTTAGCTTTATACGCTTGTCCTCATGGTGTTCATGCTTGGAGTCCAGCAATCGAAGGCTTTGTCGAAACATCTACAAACCTTGCTTCAGTTAAATTTGAAAACAACAAAATAGCTGTTGTTACAAGTCAAAGAAGTTCTGTCGATTCAGGGAAAAATGATATTAATATAATGGTACGCAGTGTTTTTAAACTTGCAGGAGCAAGTGTAGAATCTGGAGACGGATATCCAGGCTGGGCACCAAACCGAAATTCTGAAATATTAACTATTGCCGAAAAATCTTATGAAAGACTATTTGGTAAAAAACCAGTAGTTCGTGCAATACACGCAGGTCTAGAATGTGGATTATTCCTCGAAAAATATCCAGACCTTGATATGATATCATTTGGTCCAACACTTAGAGGTGTACACTCTCCTGACGAAAAAATTGAAATAAAAACAGTGAAAATGTGGTGGAATCATCTAATAGATGTTTTGGAGAATATCCCGAAACAATAAAATAAAAAAAATAAAGTAAGAGAAATTCCTAGTTTCTACGTAAAG
>JAQVOR010000159.1 GCA_028702535.1 Bacteroidales bacterium | reverse complement strand
AACTAAAATTGGCTGATAAAGTCCAATTAGTATTATCATTTCCAGTTCCAGCTTTTAAAACTCCACTTGCATCAGCATAAACCATGCGGTTACCTGTTCCTGATAATGTACTTACTTTAGTGTTTCCTACGACATGTAGTCTTTCGTCTGGTGCTGTTGTTCCAATTCCAACATTACCATCACTATTAAGTACTGTAATTCTGGTGGTGCCACTAGTTTGTAATGAAAGATTTTGGGAGTAACTTCCTATATCGCCAGTATCAACAGTGAGTCCTTTATTAAAGTAAAATCTTGGTCTGTCGGTTGAAAAATGAGACCAATTAGTATTTTGTGAACCGATATCTGTATAGCCAGAGTTTGTTTGGATTCTCACACTGTTACCAGAACCTTCATATAAACGTGTGTTATTGTCGTTAATAGCTATTTGTCCAACTACATGTAATTTTTGAACTGGCGATGTTGTTCCAATTCCAACATTACCTCCTCCATTAACCATCACAACATGATTAGATCCGTAGTAGTTTAAAGCTAAGGGATTTGTTCCAGATTGTTCAATCATCATCCAGTCATCAGTTCCTTCTATTGTTGGATTATTGCTTAATCTTCCTAATTTTAAAGTTGTTCCAGTTGATGGAGCTGTGATGTGAAGTCTAGCTGAGGGGCTTGTTGTTCCAATTCCAACATTTCCATTGTCATAAACAGAGCCAATATCTAGTGTGCTAGGATTAATCCATTTTGCCAAATAATTTGTTGTGCCAGTTCCATTTGGATTGTAGGCTGAGTTTGCAGTGGTTTCGACTGTATTAAATGAGGTAACGAAAGATACATCCCAACCATCATCCCATTGATCAACGCTATAATTATTAAACCCACCTTGGAATTCTGTTACAAAAACTTGAGGATATGCCCAAGTAGAAGTTGTTTCACCAATCCAAATACAGTTATTTGTTCCATCGTGTCCAAATCTAACAGTAAGATTATCTCCTAATCGAGTACTAATATCTGCAAATGTGTTATACCAGCTTCCAGCAGAATAATTATATCCTCCTAACTCAATTGTGTATGATTTGTCAGTTAAATACTGATATATTTTTACAGTCATACGCATCATAGTTGAAGAGCGGTATTGTGGTAAAGTGATTTTAATTGCTCCTGTTTCAGAGGCTGTATTTGTTGCAAATGCAGCTCCATCGGGAGAAGTGATTCTAATGCCAGCACTATTTTGTGCAAATGATTTGGCTTTGACTGTACCATTTACATCAAGTTTTGTTATTGGGCTAGCAGTACCTACACCCACATTTCCAGTAGTGTTTGCAAACAATACATTTGTAAGATACGAAAAATTTCCTCCACTTGGAACATTTAAAGTCGCACCAGAGCTTCCAACTTGTAATGTTCCATCTGTTCTCATAATTCCTGTGTTATGGTAAAAGCTTTTATTTCCATAAGTTCTTATCCATGTGCCATCTGTCATGTAAAGCCCGCCTCCATGAGATTGGAAAAGCAAACCTTGATTGCCCGAAACTCTTAACCAGCCGCCGTTTGCATATATATCACCCTCTACTTGCAGTTTGTATGAGGGGCTTGTCGTTCCAATGCCAACATTAGTTCCGTTATCAAAAATTTGAGAGTTTCCTAATGAATTTGGATCCGTAAATTTAGCGACATAGTTAAGTGTACCATTAACAGTACCAAGATTATTACTTGTAATTAATTTTGCCCAATCACCCCATGTTGTGGCGTTTGTTGATGAGCGTATCCATAAGTTCCCATTTGTTGTAAAACCCAATTGGTGCATTGGTCCGCCAGAAAAATCGGAACTGCTGCCGTAAGGTCTGTATGAAAATACTCCGTGATAAGTTCCGCCGTCGCTCAATCCATCGGTAGCATTGCTTTTAAAATCTGTTTGTAAAGCTGGTTCGTAATCTTGTGGTTCTGTATTGTCATTTCTAGTGTCTTTGGAAACTATACGCCTTACTCTATCTCTGTAAAATTCGCCAGATACTACGTGCGAAGCATCATGGGTGTGGTAGCCAGCAGCGACTTGTGTTGCACCTGTGCCAATGTTTAACGAAATGGTTGGATTCCCACTTGCTCCTGATCCATTTGTTATATTTATTGCATTGCCGCTAACAGCAATACTCCTGGTGCTAATAGTCCCTCCGTTTCGATAAAAGAAACCATTGGTATTTACATTGTGTAACGACAATGCCTGCCCTGTAAGTCCAATGATACCTGTACTTGTAATCGGACCTCCTGTTATACCATTTTCGGTAGATATTGAGGTAATAGTTCCAAATCCATCGCCAACTCTACTCCAAGCAATTCCATTGTAATAGTAAAAACCTGCGTTATTATCTATTTGATAAATTATTAAACCCGTTGCTGGTGTGGTAATAAGATTCCTTTGTGCTTGTGTCATTCTTGGAATTAACATTCCAGAATTTATAGATTTTACATCCAACATTGCCGATCCGTCAGCAGATGAACCGTCAGCATTTATTGCTACACCTTGAGCAATAAGCGTAAGTGGGCATAAACCTAAAATAAATAATACGCAAATAACAAATACTAGTCTTTTTTTTATCATAACATTATGTTGTTATATGTATAGTATCCACAAAAAAACGCCAAAGTCTTAAATGTTTATAGTTTTCGTGCGGACACTATATGTAATTAATACTTTTTATACAAAGATAAAAAAAAATACAATGTAGATTTTAGCATAATGGATATTTGTTTTTTTAAATTATACTTTGTTGCATTATTATTTGTTATTAGTTGTTTGTCTTAATAAAAAAGCTATTTATTTAAAACTGATGATGTTGAAATATGTGAGCATGGAGGATAAGTGTTCTTGATTCTCAGTTTACGGTTTGTTTTGTTCGTTGTAGTCTTTTTTCTCCCGTAGGTTTCGCAGATTTTTCGCAAATTCAATTTTTGTAGTTATCTGATAGTTATTCGTCTGCGATGCAGAGCGATGTACTGCGATGCCGAAATGCCGAGGTGTTCGTTTATTCTCAGTTTGTCGGCGTCTTCGATTCAGTCAGACACCTTGCTATAATGCTAGGTAATTGAAAGGAGTTGAAATTTTCGCATTTAGTTCTCAGTCCTCAATGGATTAGCTTAAATTAGAGGGTAGTGTTCGCTAAATTATTTTTCTAGTAAATATTATTTTTCATTATTTAAAAACCTGAGTTCGGTATAATTTTTAATGTTCAGTATTTTACACAAAGCGTGGAACTCCTGATCTATTCGCAAATCAGCAATCCCAAGATTTAAAGATTAGCCTTAAATTTATAGTAGAATTTTGACTTTACAGTACCGACAAAAAAATCCAATCTTATTTCTGACAGTAAATTGGAGGCAATGTAAATGTCAGTTAATAAACAGACAAAAATTAAATCGAACACAGGTTTATAACGGCGAAGTATTTTTAATTTTAAAAATTCAACTGTTGTTATAAATGTTTATTATTAGTGGTTAATGTTCCGTTATTTTCTATTTAGAAGCCTTTTTTAGAGACTATGAGTTATGCTTGTTAATTGCGGTAAGATAATAAAACAGATATGATGATATAAATTTGCTTTATTTTTCGAATTTATGCCAATAAATTAATATTTTAATAATATTTTTGTTATTTTTGTTAATTGGAAGTGGAGGAAGTTTAATTATTGTTATTGTATAGACTTATTTTTTTGTAATTGTAAATTAATGATATTGTTATGAGAAAGTTTTATTTATTTATTGTTTGTTTTGTTTGTTTTGTGTGTTTTAACACTTCGGTATTTTCACAATTTATTGAAAATAATAGACAGATTGGAGATGGTAAAGAGCTAATACGTACTGACTTTGATTTAAGTCATGGATTTGAAGAAAACAAGGGGCAGATATTTGATGAAGATGGGAAATTTCGCAGTGATGTTTACTTTGTTTCCAATATATCAGGAGCAAGTGTATTCTTTACCAACGAAGGCGTTGTGTTTTATTTTAAAAAAATCGAGTCCTCCGAATTTGATAAAATACGTTCTGGGGTAATTCCAAATCCATATTCTGATAAAGAATGGGAAGATATTATGAAACAAATCTCTAATGACGAATATAAAGGAGACCTAATAAATCGAGAAGGAGAATTTTACCGCATTGATATTACTTTTCCAGGAGCAACATTCAGTAGTCCTTTAGGTGAAAATGAGATGTTCGAAAAGCGTAATTATTTCAATCCCCAGCATCCAGATGGTTTAATGAATATTCCTATTTTTGAAAGCATAAGATATGCTAATGTATATCCTGGAATTGACCTAATTTTTTATGTAAAATCAGGAAAATTAAAGTATGATTTTGAGATTTCCGCCAAAGCAGATCCATCGCTTATTAAAATTCTTTATAAAGGTCAGGAAAATGTAAGTATTGATGAAGAAGGCAATGCTGTTGTGAAAATATTACCTGGTCAAATTATTGAAGATACTCCTCTTAGTTTCCAAAACGGAGAAATTATTGAATCGGAATTTATTGTATCCAACGATACAATAATGTTTCAACTTGGAGAATATGATAGGACTCAACCAGTAACTATTGATCCATCTTTAAGTTGGTCAACTTATTTTTATGATGGATCTACCTCTGCGGCTTCTAGTTATACTAATCCCGTTTGGGATTCCGATGGTAATATGTTTATTGTACAGAATACATATAACAACACAAATTTTCCTGTAATAAATCCTGGTGGTGAATATATTCAAACGGGAGGTTCTACTGGTTTGCAGTTGACAATAATGAAATTTAATAGCAGCAAACAAATTGTGTGGGCCACATATTACGCTAGCAGCCAATCTGCAAGCTTAAATTACTCGAATCAGTGTGTTACCATGGATAAAAATTCCAACTTGTATATCATTGGTAGTGTTTTCTATGTTTATGCAAATCCTCCTGCATCCTTTCCCCTTCAAGATATGGGTGGAGGAGCGTATTACGAAACGGAGCAGGGTAATAACCGTAATTTTATTCTCAAATTTTCTTCTGCAGGTATGCGCCTTTGGGCTACTATGTTTAATAAAACTTCAGGTTCATCAAGTTCAGGATTAGATCTTTGTGGAATTACTATTGATAATAACGATAAACTCGTGATTACTGGAGAAACATATACTCCTCCTTCATGGAATCCCATGCCATTGGCAAATCCTGGAGGTAGTCATTATTATCATGGCACATCAGTAGAATCCAGCGTTCCAACGCTTCATCGGTTTTCTGCCACAGGAGTCCTTGAATGGAGTACATATATTTGTCAGGGTGCTGTCGATGACTACAATGGTAATAATACTGCAATTGATATTGATGCCAATAATAATATTTTTATTGGAGGCTCTGGTAGTGGTTCTTATACAACTGTGAATCCTGGTGGTGCTTATGTTGATGGTGTTGCTTGTGGCAATGGTCGTAAGATTCAAATCTTTAAATTCGCTAATAATGGGTCTCTTAACTGGTGTACATTGTATGGAGGGGTGTATATTAGTGGATCTATGCTATGGCAGGATTGTAGAGATTTGAAAGTAGCATCAAATGGTGATGTTATTCTTGTGGGAAGAGCAAACGCCACTAATTTTCCATGGTATAACCCAGGCGGTGGAGCGTTTTATAAGAATACGTTATCAACTGGTAGCTCTGCTGTTTGCGATGGAGTTATCTTGCAGTTTTCTAACGGAGGCGTAAGAAAATGGGCTACCTACTGTGGAGGTAATGGAATCAGTGATGGAACAGATTTTAAAGGTCTAGCAATTGATGAGAACGATAATATATTTGTGTCGGGGATAAGCAGGACTACTAATACTTTCCCAACACTGTCTCTGGCAGGAAGCTACAATCAGTCATCCCAAACAGGTGATTATGCAGTTGTACTTTCTCAATTTAATATAAGTGGTGTTCAGAAGTGGGCAAGCTATTTTGGAAATAAAACATATATGTCTTCAGGAGGGCTTGGATTAAATTCAACAGTATGTGGAACAACATTGGTTCAATGCGGAGTATTAGATAATGCTTATACAATTACTACTGTTGATCCTGGAGGAGGAGCATATTTTCATTCTGATAAGGAGGGAGCGAGCGGGCAAACAGATTTTATTGCCGAATTTGATATTTCTAATTTTGAATCTACACCACCAACTTCAATATCAGG
>JAQVOR010000158.1 GCA_028702535.1 Bacteroidales bacterium | reverse complement strand
ATTTCAGAAACTGAAATAAACACCTACACAGATCAGAGTGATTCAGGAATACCATCGTATTGGCAATCTGGCTTCGACAATTACTTAACAACTGAATATTCATATTCTATGGATTTCGATTATAGCATTTATTATATTAATCCCGAATTATCTATTTTTCACGACTTTAACAAATTTAGTGTGGGTGTATCTGCAGGTATTAGTTATAACTTTGTCAGATTTCAGGTTCATGCTCAAACCCTTGCAGCAGGGTACAATGACTCATGGAATCGTCAAACAACATATACCTCAACATGTGATTTAAGTCCGGAAAAACAAACTCTCGACGAAGCCTCTATAAATATTAGTATCAGACCCACACGTGAAACAATTGTTTCTTACACTCTAAGTTTGGATTTCCAATATAAGTTGAATGATAACTTTAGTGCTATTTGCAACATCAAATACAAACCGTTAATATACACACCAACTGTCATAATTTATGAAGACCAACAAAGCACCTACAATGATAATGGAGACATACAAACAGTCGATTATAACGACCAAATCACAACGTTAAACTACGATTATCTATTTCCTATTCACAATTGGTATGAAATCAGAAGCTATGATTTCTCAACAATTGGAATTAGTTTAGGAATTAAATATATTTTTGGTAAATCACAACCCAATGAAAACTAAAAAAATCATATTCTCCATTTTGGTTTTAGTCTTTGCAGCGGGAGTTTTGTTTGCACAAGACGATGTTTATTACAATCCAGATAATAAACAAACCAAAGAGAAACGAGAAAAACTAAACAAACGAAAAATAAATACAGGTTATGTTTTTATTGATGGGAAGTATGTGAAACCGCCGTATAGAGTGAGGAGAAAAGGGATGGTGGTTTATATTAATGGTATTCCTATGACAAACAAGCCAGTGATAAAAAAACAAAAAGATTATCTTCTTGTTAAAAAAGATCCAGGGCTACCTCCTTCTGTTATGAAAATGGACAGTATTGATGCTATTTATAAAGACACTGTTCCTCATCTTGGAGTAACTTATATTCAAGCAAAATTTAATTACTTATTGATAAACTATCCTTATGATGAAGCTATTAATCAAGCAATAGATTATTATAAATCATTGCCAAATATTAAATCTGTGACAGGGGTTAGTGGTATAGAGTTAGTTGCATATAACGGAGATAAAACAAAAATTCTTTTAGGAAGTAGTCTTAGCTACAATTTTTCTAAATCTTTTGGTCCAAATGGTGATGGTTTGCCCGTAAAACGTGATTATAAAAGTAATTATGATAATATTGTAATGCAATATATAGAAAAATTGTCAAAAGCTTATGTTATTTTTCATTTTAATGATTCTATTAAATATGATGGACATTTTGAAGTGTTTTTTGGGAATAAACAGGGAGTTTTTATTATAAAAGAATTACATAAAATAAAACTCAATAATCATTTTTCTGATATAGAAAAATGCAACTATATAAGAGATAGTGTATTTAGAGGAAATGCAATAAATAAATATATTGAAATTTTGATTGCAAATTTTAATTTTAGTAAAATTGAATGTCTTTCAATATCTATTGATACAAATATAGAACAAAATGGTAAAGATAAACTTGATGATTTTAGTTGTAATACAAAAGGAATAAATGAAATTAGCTCATCTCCAACTTCTTTAGTTGTAAATTTTGGTGCAGCGGCAACATGGGGCACGCAATATCTTGCTCTTAATCCTTCATTCGATGCTCAAAAGGATGCCATTCTTTCTTATATTGTTGATCAGGGGTATTATATTAGTCCAAATTATTATGTTGATTACACAAATGGAGATAATAATTGGAATAATCTAACATACGATAACTTTATTGGTTTTACCGATGGTGGTATTAATTATTGGGATTCACATGGTCAAAAAACGATCTCAACTGCTAATGGATACATTCAAGGTTGGATTGAAGTATTGTATCTTAACGACAACAATTATCTGGATTTGGCAATGGCTTTTGATGATTGGTTTTTAAATAATCCAAAAATAGGTTTTGGTGTTTTTCGTGTGGAAAATCCTGGAGATAATAATAATTGGTCAGGAACAAATAACAGACCTTATTGTTTGGTTGCTTATTCTGAGGTGGCACAAAGCCATTGGCAATTACCGATAATTCAAAATAAATCAATAACAATTATAGGTTCTTGTTATGGTTATCAAAATGGATTTATAGAAGCATGTGGTGAGGGCGGGGCCACATTTGGTTATGATGGAAATAGTACAGGACTATTTGCAAAAAATAATATTAGAAATTTATTTCAACGTTTAAATGGAGAAATTAGTAATAATGGGACATTCTATCGGAATACTTACGATGCCTATAACAATGCATTTGGAATTCTTTCATCATTTAAAATGCACCCACCAAACGCCAGTATTACCCTTTGTCCTGCAACCAAAGATTTTTATCCTAGCAATAATGAATTGGTACCCTCAACTGTAACTGAAGGTTATTTTGAGATAGACACGTGGTGTGATGCTACTATACCAGCTTCTCAGGCCTTGACTTTTCAAACAATAAATGGAGATATAAATGTTAACCCTATTGATGTCTCTTGGGTAATTGACTCAAATGACTCACAAGTAAAATCGAATAAAATAGTTTATGAGTGGACTGGTTCTGGAACTCTACGAGTAATTGTTAATACTTCTAAGATTATTGCTTATGGTGGCGGTGGGCAGAAACTTGATTTTGACAGAAAAACGCCAAATGGTGAAACTGATGCTTATTATACTTTTCATGTTGGTGCCTCAAGTCAGATTGTTGATTTTGTTGCAAACCAATACGAAATCTTAACGAATACAACTGTTCAATTTACTAACCAATCAACTATTAATGAACCTTTAAGTTATCTTTGGGACTTTGGTGATGGAGGAACAGGTACACAAGAAAACCCATCGCATACATATAATCAAGAAGGAATGTACGATGTAACACTAAAAATAAACACCTCCGAAGGAGAGTTTTATAAGACAAAAAACAGTTTTATTACAGTTTTAACCGAGTGTTCGGGCGAATTATACGCATCTTATAATATTATTACCGATAAACGTGTAAATTTTGATGTCTCTTATACTGGAGCTTATGAGCCACTAGTTGACGAATATCGTTTTGCCATTTATTTTGGCGATGGAACTTATGAGTCAAAGCAAGGAATATCAAATCTTGAAAATTTTGAAAACGATTATTTGGATTATGGTGATTATTATCCTGTTGTTGTTGTAGAAAGTATTGATCAATTTGGAGAAACAATTTGCCTAAAAGAATATGAACTGGGACTATTGCAGTTAAATAATCCTTTCCCGTGTAGTGATTTTAGTGTGGAAGTAAAAACTACGCCAGATCTTGTTTTTGTTAATGAGGGTTTTCAGATTAGTGCCGATATCAATGGTGGAACACCACCATATCATTATCATTGGGCAATAGCTACAATCCCAACAAATACTGACATTTTTTATGATGGTTTTACAAGTACAGATGCATTAGTTGAACATATATACCTCCAAGAGGGAAAATATCCAATTTTTTTATCTGTAACTAGTGGAGAGGGTTGTAATTTACAAACTATTTATAATATTAACGTCTTAAATAAGACCTCGTGTATAGCTGATGTGAAGTTTTATGTCAGAATTGATGGCAAAATGAAAAAAACTAATCATTTTATTACAAAGCAAAATTGTGTTGTACCAGTGTTTTTTGAATATGATTTTTTAAATAATTGGTTTTGTAATCATTATAATTGGTATTGTAAATATCCTAATAAGGCAATTTGGAAAGATAACCTTTTTTACATTATTGATCCTTTAGTGATTGAAGCTAACGAATGGAATGTTTTTGAACCTTTTTATTTTTATTCATTCTATCATGAGGGGACAATTACTAATACAGTACATCTTAAAGATTCAAATTTTATTGCAAATAATAATGGTACTGACCCATATCTTTGTGACAAATGGGGGAAGGTTTATGCAGATGTGGTAAATTGTAATAGTATTGCTCGTTTTGATAGTTATGCTAACAATCTTTCGTATGCATTTATTGATGCAGTTAATAATTCCCCTTATTACTCTGCTGGAAGTTTTAATCTTGATTCTGAAGTAAATACGTTTGTAAATGAAAACTCAACTATTTTCACAGCGTGCAATGAAATTATACTTAGTGATGGGTTTAAGACTGGTAATAAACCATTTATTGCTACAGGATATGGCTTTGCAGATTGCTATTCTTTTGAAGCAATTAATGAATCTAAAGCTATTGCGGACAGTTCGTTAATATCTTGTAATGTCTTTCCAAATCCATTTAAAGATTGTTCCAATTTAGAATTACATTTACCTTATACTTCTGATATTAAAATTGATATATACGATCTAAACGGTAGTTTTATTAAAAATGTACTTTATAGTAGTTTATTTGAGGGAGATTACAATATTGATATTAATTTAGACAAACATCCTCCTGGAATTTATTATTTGCGAATTTTAGAAAATAATTTTGATTTAAAAAAAACAATTAAATTAACAAAAATGTAAATAGGCATGAAAAAATTATTTGTAATTTCATTTTTCTTTTTTCCATCATTTGTGTTTTCACAATTCTTTGTTGACTATAATATAGGTTACGGACTTTCACTAAATGGATTTAAAGAGCCTTATGATATAGTATCATTTGAGGATTATAAAATAACTAGAGAACCTTTCTTACAATATATTCAATCCCCATCTGGGGAGTGTTTTATTTATTTACCAACAGGTGAAGGAATTACTAATTATCTGTTTGGTGGTTATAATATTAATAAGTATTTTAATGTTAAACTTGGTTTTGGCGCAAATTTAAATAAACTAAACTTTAATTCTTTAAATTTAAAAAACTCATATGTAATTTTTGAAAACACCTTAGAAAGAGGAACTATAAATACGGATGAGTATTTCTATTTATTTCAATTAGGGCAAAGACAAGTTGCTTACAATATATACAATATAAATCCTGTAATTGGATTACATTATCCTTTTAAAAAGATTAAAGTTGGAGCAAATGCAGGTTTGTTATTAAGTTTTATAAATTTAAAAATGCACAAAGAAATTTACAGATATGGACTTAAAGGAACACAAGATGGATATTATGAGTATTCATACGAATCACTATATACAATCATAAATAAAAAACCTATTGTATCATTTAACTTGGGCTTGGATTTTGAGTATGTAATTTCAGAAAACTTATCTTGTATTGTAAATTTTGGTTATAAAAAGATTAAATATACTCCTAAAGCAGGATTATATCAGAAGTATAATATTTCTGGATATGATTATGGTACAATACTTGATAAACCTGATTATTCGCAAAATGCTGTTTTCGTTGACTATGAGTCTTTAGCTGAAAGTCAGTATGACCAAATTTATGACTACAATTTTTCAACCATTGATTTTAATATTGGCTTACGTTATACCTTTGGTAAAGCAAATGCCTCTAATTCAAAAAATCAAATTCCAGTTCTGCCAGTAAGTTGGAGGCGATGTAAACGTCAGTAAATAAATAAACAAACAAAAACAATATAAGCTTATTCCCCCAAACCTACATTTCCCCATCCTCATTTTCATCATTCATAGAACTTTTCCACACAAAAATCCATTTTTATTTTGTATTCTCAAATATTTCTTCTACTTTTGTATGAGAAACCAAACCTTATTGTTATGAAAAAGCCATTTTTTAAAGAAATTTTGAGGAAACTCTCTCTCTCTCTCTCTCTCTCTGTAAACACTATGTTTTAAAACTAAGTGCGTTAATGTTTTTAATGTTATGTTCGCTTATAGTTTTTGGGCAATCTTGGGACATTCACGGAAATAGTGATGTTGAGGAAGGGAAAAACAAATTAGGTTCTATTATTGATAAGAACGTTGTGTTTATTTCAAACAATTTTGAACGTATGAGATTAACTAATACAGGCAATTTTGGAATAAATACATCAAGTCCTACAACTTATTTAGACGTAAACGGACAAATCAGATTGCGATATAATGCAATCAATCATGGCGTTTTAACATCCGATGCTAACGGAAACGCAACATGGAGTTTGTTAAATCTTGATTTAAGTAATAATATTTTGAGCATCCTAAATCAAGGTAGTACTGTTGATTTAAGTGATTATTCGCAAAACCTGA
>JAQVOR010000044.1 GCA_028702535.1 Bacteroidales bacterium | reverse complement strand
TTTGGCACCTCGCTATCGCTCGGTTGCAATCCGAGTGTTGCTATAATCCGAGCGAACAGTGAAATCCAGACCCAACATATCCTAATGAATATGATTGAGCAATTACAAAAACAATTCGTGTTAACAAATATAATCGAGCAAGTCTTAAAGATGAACGTGTGCAAAGTTATGGCTTAGGATATTTACGAAATTCGTTTTAAAACCTGGGCTTCGAGACATTTTAAAAGGAGACTGAGGGTTTAAAAAAGGGGTTTCGAGACATTTTGTCTGGTGCCAAAACCCTCAACCACCTTTTTGAAACCCTCAGTCACCCACGTTTTATCACATTGTATATCATTCTACCACAAATTTAAGGCTAATCTTTCAACCTGGGGATTGCTGATTTGCGTGAAGATCATAAGTTCTGAACTTTTAACTCCCAAGTTTGGAGTTAATTTATTTATATTTCTGTTAGAATACGCTTTTTTATCTCACTAATCAATAATAAACATTGCGTCTCCGTAGGTTCCAAACTTGTATTTTTCCTTAATAGCGGTATTATATGCTTTAAATATATTGTTGTAACCAGTAAAAGCAGCCACATTCATCATTAGCGTTGATTTTGGTAGATGGAAATTCGATACTAAAGCATTAGGCACCATTATTTCGTAAGGAGGGAAAATAAATTTGTTTGTCCAACCTTCAAAAGGTTTAACATATCCTGTTGTTGTAACGGAGCTTTCGATAGTTCTAAGGACAGTTGTACCGACCGCACAAACTCTGCGTTTGTCTTCCTTAGCTTTGTTTATCATATTTGCAACTTGCTCGGTAATACGAATTTCTTCTGAATCCATTTTATGTTTAGTAAGATCTTCGACATCGACATTACGAAAATTCCCTAATCCAGCGTGTAGAGTGATATATGCGAAATCAATTCCAGTAATTTCTAATCTTTTCATTAATTCGCGACTAAAATGTAAGCCAGCAGTTGGGGCTGCAACGGCTCCTTCATTTGCAGCATAAATTGTTTGGTAACGATCTTTATCCTCATCTGTAGCCTCTCTTTTTATAATATGAGTTGGTAAAGGAGTTTGTCCTAGAGAATGGAGTGTTTTTTTAAACTGGTCGTATTCACCATCAATTAAAAACCGGAGAGTTCGACCCCTTGAGGTAGTATTATCAATTACTTCGGCTACAAGTTGTTCGTTTTCACCAAAATACAATTTGTTGCCAATTCTAATTTTACGGGCAGGATCGACAAGCACATCCCACAATCTTTGCTCTTTATTAAGTTCTCTTAACAAAAAGACTTCGATGCGAGCACCAGTTTTTTCTTTATTTCCAAATAGCCGAGCAGGAAAAACTTTGGTGTCATTAAAAATCATTAAATCTTTCTCATCAAAATAATCTTTGATATCCTTAAATAATTTATGCTCGATTTCACCAGTTTTACGATGAAATACCATTAGTCTTGACTCATCTCTGTTTGATGCAGGATTTAGTGCTATTAACTCTTCTGGCAAATTGTAAGCAAATTGTGATAATTTCATTTTATATGTATAAATATGTGTAATAATTTAAACTTGTGATTATACTGATTAAAATAGAAAAGGTTACAAATTGTTCAAATAATCTATAAAATAATCTAATTTAAATCCGTTGTGGATATTAAATTCTCCACTTTGAATTCGTCTAAGATAATACAAAAAAGCCCCGTTGTCAAGTCTTTTTCCAAACTCATCTGCAAGCGACCTTATGTAAGTACCTTTGCTACAATGTATTGTGAGGGTAATCTTTGGCAAAGAAATATCATTAATTTCAATTTTGGATATGTTAATCTCTCGTGATTTTAGCTTTACATCTTCTCCTTTTCGTGCAAATTCATAAGCTCTTTTTCCGTTTATCTGAATAGCCGAATATGTAGGAGGGGTTTGGGCATAAGTTCCTTCCATAGATTTTACAGCAGAAACAATTTGCTCGTTTGTAATATTCGATATATCATAAGTTTTGTCTGTTTCGGTTTCCATATCAAAAGATGGTCGGGTTTCGCCTAATTTAAAAACGGCTTCGTAAATTTTATTGTCATTTTGCAGTGCATCGATTGTCTTAGTTGCTTTTCCCGTACAAATTACAAGTAATCCTGTCGCTAATGGGTCAAGTGTTCCTGCATGTCCAACTTTAATCTTTTTATTACCAGTAATATCTTTTAATTTCCATCGGATTTTATTTACTACATCAAATGAAGACCATGTTTTTGGTTTATCAATTAGGATAATTTCACCAGCCTCAAAATCTGGTGTATTATTTATGTCAAAGAGTCTTACCATTAGCTCAATAAAAAGATAGAAATGACCCCTACAACCAAGCAGTATATTGCAAACCAAATCAATTTACCTTTTTTGACAATATTTATCATGACTGTACATGCTAATAAACCGGATATAAAAGCACTAAAAAACCCGATTAACATTACTGAAACAGACAAGCCCGAACCACTAAATTCTCCTCCAATAATATCGAGAAAATTCTCACCTAAAATAGGAACTAGCACCATCAAAAAAGAGAACTTTGCTATTTCCGCTTTTTTATTTCCCAAAAGTAATCCAGTGGCAATTGTTGCTCCCGAGCGTGAGATGCCTGGAAAAACAGCAAAAGCCTGAGCGACACCAATAATAATAGCATCTCTATAACCAATATTTCTTGTATTGTTTCGTTTAAAAAAGAAAGTGAATGACAATATAAGTGCAGTAACTAAAAGCATGGAGCCAACTAAAACCATATTATCTCCTCCAAAAAGACTCTCTACTTGCTCTTTTAACAATAAGCCAACAAGCATTACAGGTACCATTGACACAGCAATTTTTAGAATATATTCAGTTTCTTCGTTATACTTGAATTTAAGTCCGCCTTGTATTAGTTTTAATATTTCTTTACGAAAAACCACAATCGTACTTAAAACTGTTGCACCATGAACGAGAATGCTAAAATAAAGATTATTCTCTCCATTTATTCCAAATAAGGTTTTGCCGATTTCAAGGTGTGCGCTACTACTAACGGGCAAAAATTCAGTTAATCCTTGGATTAATCCAAGAACTAAAGCTTCAAACCACTCCATTTTGATTTATTTTTTTGGTTTCCAGACTATTGCAAAAATCTCTGTAATAAAGCCCAATAAAATTACAATAGGAGCAAGTGTTATGCGCCTAAAATTGAATATCTCAGGATTAAAGATACTTGGGTCTTCGCTTTTACCACCTGATAAAAGAATAAATCCTATAATTAATAATAAAAATCCTACACCTATTAATATATAGTTTTTCTTTTCGAGTACAAAGCCTGATTTTTCCTCGGCAGTGTTTATTCCTTTAGTGTTTTTATTCATGTTAATAATATAAATTAGCAGATTTTAATCTCAAATATTTGTTAATTGAAAAATATGTAGAAACAAATGTTAGTAATATTCCGAGAAGCATAACTATAGCAAACAGAAGTCCAAGTGTTTTATAGTCGATAAGACTAAGCATATTACCAATTTGGTTATCCATAAAGTAAACAATAACAGATAATACTGCGATTGCTATTAGTGCACTAAAGAATCCTTGCAATGCTCCTGTTATTAAAAATGGTTTACGAATAAAATTTCTTTTTGCTCCTACAAGTTTCATAGTGTTGATAATAAATCGTTTAGAATAAATCATTAAACGTATCGTGTTGTTAAGCAAAGCAAAAGAAATAAGGAATAATGCTATACTAAAAAATAGAAATATTACGCTTATTTTACGCACATTGTCGTTTATCAGGTGGACAAGATTTTGCTGATACGAGACTTCGGAAACTAAATTTGTATCTGTTAGAAAAAAAGTTTCAAGCATTGTAATACTGTCTGGGTTAGCATAATCGGAATTAAGATAAACATTAATAGTTGGTGATAAGGGATTATAACCCAAAGTTTCCAAAAAATCTTCTCCTAACTCATCTTGTAATGAGAGTGCTGCATCTTCTTTTGTTATATATTCTGTTGATTTAATGTATTTGTATGTATCAAGATTTTTTTGGTATTGCTTAATGTCTGGTTCTTTTACATCATTTTTGATGATTAGCGAAAAGCATAAGTTTTCTTTAACATATTGCGAAAGTACCTGAGCATTTAGTATCAATAAGCCAACAATACCAAGCAATAGTAGAACTAACGAAATACTTATCAGAGAGGTAAGGTAAGCTCCTCTAATTTTAGACTTTATGTTTGATTTTTTTTCCATATTAACGAATCAGAATTTTTTTCGTTATTACTTCGTTGTTTCTTTTTAGTTTTACAAAATAAATTCCTTCCGCAAAATTACTAAGATTTAACGTTATTTCATTACTATTTACTAAAAATGATTTTATTATTTGACCTGTTACGTTAATTATTTCAATATTCTCGATATTATGTGAGATGTCTGAGATTGTTAAATAGTCTTTTGCAGGATTTGGAAAGATTAGAATTCCGTCATTGTTTTTTGCATCGTTAATTCCTGAGTCATCCCAAAATGTAATTTTTATTGAATCTGTTGCCATACAACTACTTTGGGCTATTACTGTAAGCCAAAATTCGTGTTCACCTATACCATAATTAGAGCCGTAAACTGTAAGAATAGGTCCATTAAAAGAAGTGTTCCAAATATATTGAGCAAATTCTTCTTGAACACCAATATCAACATACGAGCTTACAGGAGCACTTTTGTCGTCGCCAAGATTAATACTGATAGGTTCGCGAACATCCACATAAGCTTCTTGACTAGTTGAGCAACCATGAGCGTCACCTGTAACAGTTACAGCATAAGTACCTGACTCTGTTATTAAAATTGATGACGTTGTTTCAACAGGGTTGGTATTCCAAGTGTATTCGTATGCACCTTCTCCTGCGTTTAAAGTGTAAGGACCACAAGCGATAATTTCGGTGTCCTCAAACAATATTTGATGGTATGGGTGGAATGAAACTATTAAGGTATCTCTGTTTTTGCATGAATTTTCGCCTATAACTTCTAAAATGTAGGTTCCCGATAATTGCACATCCAAACTAGGTTGATAGCTTAATCCGTTGTTCCAGTTATAATGTTCGTAGTCTCCTGCGGGACCAATGGTAATTGATTCGCCTACACACAAATCAATATCATTACCTAGACTCATTGCAGGAGCTGGATAAATAACAACCTCAACTGTGTCAGTATATACTGTTGCACACGAGTTAAACGCAGAGCAATAATATGTTCCTGCCATTGTACCTGGAACATTAATAATATTTAAAACAGTATCATTTTCTCCAGGTAGTGGAGTGCCGTTAAAATACCATTGAAGCGTGTAGTTTTCTCCTTGTGCAGACATAATTAAATTAAGTGTATCGTTTTCGCATAAGGTATAATCTATTGGATTCCATGTTATTGCAGGCTCTGTCCCAATTGTCAGAGTAGCCGTACCCGAATCATCATATCCACAACTGTTCGACACACGGCAAAAATACTCTCCAGTTTGATTGACTTGAGCTGCGGGATACTCTAATAAATTGTTAGTTTGTCCAGAAACAGCTGAACCATTTCTATACCATAAAAAACTTAAAGGTTCAGCTCCTTCGGCTTCAACTTCCATAGAGGCATATTCTCCTACACAAACAGATTCATCTTGCGGATGACTTGTAATTTGTGGTAAAGCAAGAATCTCTACAGAAATTGTGTCTGTTGAAATATCGGCACATGTATTAGACAACAAACAATAATAATTTCCTGTGTTTATAGCATCAGCAGAGGCAGTATAATAATTCGCTTCTGTTCCAATTAGGTTTCCTGATTCTAATAATATCCACTCAAATGAAATTGGTTGTGTACCCGAATGATTAAATGAAATCAAAAGTTCTTCTTCTGCACAAATTATAAGGTCTTCTGGCTGTTCTGTCACTAATGGTGGTGTGTTTACAGTAATTATGGCTTCGTCAGATAATACAGATCCACATGCATTACTAACATGGCAAGTATAAATACCTTGCTGCCCTTCTGTTATTGAAGATATTGTGATAATAGGCGTTTCGCTTCCTGAAATATTTGATCCACTAACATCTTCGCCATTATATAACCATTGGAAATAAAGTGGGATAGCCCCAATCGCTTTTACTTGCATCTCAATATCATCGCCTACACATAATTCGCCACCAACAGGCTGTTGTGTTATTTCGGGTGGCATAAGAGTAATAATCTCAGCTGTATCGGTGTAAACAGTGCCACAAACAGTAGAAATCTCACAATAATAATAAGCAATATCATTTTCTGCTAATTCAATGGCAAGGCTTGTTTCTGTTGCTCCATCAATTAATTGATTATTCTCATCATACCACTGATAAGTAACAAGTGTGCTTGCTGTTGCTGTAGCATAAAGTGTTATATCTTCTCCAAAGCACGTTTGATGATCAACAGGTTGCCCAGAAATAATAGGCGATGTATTAATAGTAACAAATACTCCATTACTTGTGTCGTTATTGCAAACGTTATACGCAACAAAATGATACTCAACAGAAGATGTGGGAGCAGTAATTATCAATTCTGCATTTGTTTCTCCAATCATCATAATGTCATTAGCCAACCATTTATAATTAATATAATCTCCCTCCGCAACAGCATTAAAAATAGCATTTTCACCTTCGCAAATAATTTGAGTACTTGGTTGAGTAGTAATATTCGCATGGGTAACTATATCAATGATAACAGTATCCGACATTGCATTTCCACAAGCATTAGACACTATACAATAATATTCTCCCTCATCGGATAGTTGAGCATTTGTAATGTTAAATGAACTTGTATATCCTACAAAACTCCCTTGTAAATACCATTTTACGTATGAATTTTGTCCTTCATAATCTACTGTTAGTACATTATCTGTTCCTACGCAAACAAGATCGTTTTCAGTAGATATTGAATTTATAACAGGAGCATTTTCTACCGCGGTAACACTAATGATTTCGGAATCAACATTGCCTTCAGTATTTGAGACATTACAATAATACTCGCCGTTGTTTGCCGTTGTTAGAGATGCAAAATGCACTTCACTAGCGTCGATATCTAAAGGTGTTCCATCTTGATACCATTCATAAGTAAGAGGCTCTGCACCTGTTGCAATTATTTTTAGTGTTGCATCGCTTCCCACACACTCGAGTATTTGATTTGGTTGACTATTTATTACAGGTGTTTGTGTAAAACCGATAGTACTAGACACAAAAATCACAAAGCACAATCCCGAAAAAAATGATGTAAATCTGTTCATTATTTTAATTTGTTTGAATATTTTGACAAAATACTTAATTTATTGTTTCATAAGTAAAAATCATATTACATTTTTTCAACAAAGCTCTGTAAGTTTGTTGATAACATCTAAATTTTTATAATAATTTGTTGTCTTCCTGACTAATTTCTTCATAATATTGATCAATTAATGGATTTAGTTTTTTTGATGCTTCAACTGCTAAGTAATCGCAACGATTATTTTCTTCATTATCCGAATGCCCTTTTACCCAAATAAATTTTACATTATGCAATTTATAAATATTAATTAGGCGTTTCCAAAGATCAGGATTTTTAACTTTTTTAAAACTTTTTTTAATCCATCCGCTAATCCAATCCTGATTTACTGATTCTGAAACGTATTTTGAGTCGGTATATACTGTAACATCAGAATTTTTGATTTTTAGAGTTTCTAAAGCAACTATAACGGCGAGTAATTCCATGCGGTTGTTGGTTGTTTTACGAAATCCTTCGCTTAATTCTTTTCGATGTTTGCCCGACATCAGCACAATACCATAACCTCCAGGTCCTGGATTACCTCTTGCTGCACCGTCTGTATAAATTTCTATTTTTGGCTTGGTCATAAACTTATGCCTGTCTTATTTTTATCTGTTAATAAGTATTTTTTTTGTGATTTTATTATGACCAACAATCATATTAACAAAGTAAAGACCAGGAGGATAGCTGTTGATATTGATGCTTATATCGTTATATCCAGCTTTGGTGTCATAGGATAAAATAATTCTGCCAGTTTGATCAATAAACTGAAGATGGATATCTTTCCCGCAGTCTAAATTTCCAGTATTAATGTAGATATAGTCAGCAGCTGGATTGGGATAAATTTCAATATTATTATCTATTTCAAATTCTTCTAAATCGACAAGACAAGTAACGGCTTTTATTGCACTAGATGTTTTTACGCCAAATTTTTCGGTAGCAGTATTCCATACTCCGTTTGTTTGGACAAAAAGAGTGTTTTTTGCACTTGCATAGGTTCTATTTACGGCGATACTTACAGCAAATTCATCATCACTAATGCCATCTCCATCTGTATCAACATAGTTAATTTTATATCCAGCAAAAAATGGACCTTCAACAGCAATAGGAGTTTGGAAATCAATAGGGAAATAAAAGTTTGATGGGATATTTCTTAAAAAGACATCCTTTTCATATAAAACTTCTTCGGGATATGTTGTGTTTCCTTTCCAGACGTAAAATGTAACTTTAGAGTTGTACGATCCATGTTCTGAGACTGTAACAGGAATGATAAGCCCGTCAATTTGCTCAAATGAATATTGGTCAAATTTCTCAGCATATATTCTTGATTTTTGGCCGTTATGCCCTCCAATTCTACCCCAAGTTCCGCTAAGGTTAGGTGAGTTAATCGATTCGTTAGCATTTATATTTGAGATGGTGTCACAATATTTATTTATCGGTCCCGAAAACACTAATATATAATCTTCTTTATAAACATAATTTGAACCACAAGCATTATTTACTGAAAGAGAAACATCATAGAATCCTGCTGCATTATATTCAACTCCATTTATGACATTAGAAACGGCCGAGTATGTTTGATATCCACCTTGAAAATACCAATTCCATGTTGTTGGATTGTTACGAGATTTATCTTCAAAATAAATTGTTGTTCCCGATCTTATTAATCTTTGTGATGCACTAAAATCTGCAATTGGTATTGCGACACAAGGGTCGGTTACTGCAACAACAATATAATCTATCTTTCTAATAGTATCTATACCCTTATTGCTTTCTACTATTAATTCTACATCATAAGTTCCTGGCATTGTATATAAGATGCTTTGTGGATCTTTAATATTTGCTAATGTTGGTTCAGCTCCTTCAAAAAACCATTTCCAGATGTATGGATTCCCAGCACTCATATCTTTAAAGTTTATAAAATCTCCAGGTGCAATAAAAATTCTATCTGCCATAAAATTTGCTACTGGCGGTATTGTAGCAGCAGGAATCACATTAATATATTTTACTTTAACTTCGTCATCTTGCACGCCTTCTGTATTTTCAACTCGTAGTTCAACTCTGTAGGTTCCTACTGTTGTATAAGCTATCGGGATAGGAGTTTCTTCGTTAGAAACATTAGGAATTCCGCTTTCAAAAGTCCACGCATAAGTATTGAATGGACCATTTTGAGATAAATTCGTAAAATTTACAACTCCACCAACAGGTATGGTCGTATAATCTGCTCTAAAATCAGCAATCGGAATTTCAGTATTTTCTACAACAGTAATACAATCTTCAATAATTTCTGTGTCAATATCACTACCGTTTTGGACTTCAAGTATAACATCATAGACACCAGCATAATAGTAACAGATGCCTGTTGGGTTTTGAGCATTTGATGATACTGTTTGAGATCCTGGAAAACTCCATTGCCAATACGTTGGACCACCTGTACTCATGTCGGTAAAGTCGATACACTCGCCAGCAGTAATGGTGTGAAGTGAAGCATTAAAAGCAGCATCAAGGTTTGCCTTACTGGCTTTTTTGTTTTGTGCAGATAATTGATTAACACTAAATATTAGTGTTGATACTAAAATTAAACTGATTATTTGTTTGCAATTCATAGCTTTTTTCTATAAAATATTATTTGCTTGATTTACAAAGATACAATTTATTAAAAAACAATTTTACAAAATGGCTATATTTATTAACAAATAATTGTCAAACTTGATAATGTTGAGATTAATAAATGGTAACCAATAAAAATTTATAGGGATTTTTAGTCAGATTTTAAAACAAAAAGCTAGCTATTTCAACTCATCTGATTTTATTATTAACTCGTCTCCTGCTATATTTCGAATTTTAATTTTAAACTTATCTGTATCCAAAATATAAATTCCTTTTACTTTACTTTTTACATCAGCTTTATCTTCCAAATTCAAATTGCTTGTCCAAATACCGTTTTTTAAAAGAGTGTCAAACTGCACACTTTCGAGCATTTCTAATCCGCTTTCTGATAATTCCAATGGTTTATATTTTTGTTGGTTTTTAAATGAGGTTTCTTTACGCTTTGCATTAAAATCATCAATTTTAGTTTTAAGATACGGACTAAAATATTGTTTTATCTCAATTTTGTATTTACCGTTTTCTTTGGTCATTGAAATATCGGCAGTATCTTCTCCAAGTAGTAAATCTGCTTTTTCTTCCAATAAATCATCAAGGCTTAACAATTCTACTTTTATGCTTGTTTTTTTTGCAAGTTTTACGGCTTTATTTACATATTGTTGGTCAATATCTATGTCTTTATAAGCATAAATAATTTTACAAGCAGCAATTTTATTTATCCATTCTTCAGTATCTATTTTTATTTCTTCTTGTTCATTATCTTCTAATGAAATTACTTGTTGAATAATAAAATCAACTTGTTCTTTAGTTAATTTCTTATCTAATCCAATAAATTTTACTGGTACATAAGTTCCTCTTCTACTTTGAATACCACCATCCCAAAATGTATTTAATTCTAATTCTGTATTGGATACAAAACCATCAATTAAACTAAATATTTTTGCTTGTGTTTGTGCAGGATTACGAAACAGACGAACTCCATCTTGCACTTTCAAAATATCAAAGTCGGCTTTAGATTTTGTTAAGCGGTCTCTTATAGTTTGTATAGCATTTACGCCAATATCTCCCGTAATAAATTTTCGACCTAAATCATTGGCCACTTTTGCTGTTACACCACTACCACCAAAAAAATCGGCAACTATCATTCCTTTATTACTACTGGCTTTGATAATGCGTTCTAATAATTTTTCTGGTTTTTGAGTTGCGTAATTAACTTTTTCGGAAACTTGTCTTACCAAAGGAATTTCCCAAACACTATCAGGAATTTTACCTTCTTTGGCATAAACTTTTTCTTTGCTACCTGGTATCAATGAACTAATTTTGAATTTTTGGCCATTCTCATCAGTATGGTTATATCTTTTTAATGTTCCCTCACTATAAGGAAGTAATACATCATCAAGATTTAGTATAAATTCAGTATCTTTTGCATACATAAAAAGCACATCATGTTTTTTTTGAAAACTTTTAGTTGGTATTGAATTTCCTGTGTAATGCCAAACAATTTCATTTACAAAATTTTCTTCTCCAAAAATTTCATCCATTAGTATTTTTGCATAATGCCCAATATGATAATCTAAATGCACATAAATACTTGCTGTTTCGCTCATTACTTCTTTAATAGCAAGTAAGCGTTCGTAAAGCCAGTTTAGATAATCTTCTTTTTGCCAAATATCACTATACATAACTTCTTCGCCAATTACATTGCTGTTTTCAAATTCAGTTTTATTGCCGTTTCGTAAATATATTTTTTTGGCATAATTTGCACCACTGGCAAAAGGGGGGTCAATATAAACCAAATCAACTTTAATATCTTTATCTTTTAAGTATGCACAAGTCGAAAGAACATCTCCATGAATTAATTGATTTGTAAAATTTTCATTCAATTCAGTTTCATCAATTTTCATGGTTTGCTGTCCATTTTTACTTGGGCGAACTTCTTCAATTAGATTGGTTTCAAACAAAGTAATTTTTTGAGGCAATCTTCTACCTTGAAAATTTAATAATGCTTGTCCTCTTGCTGGTGTAATATTATATTCTATCGGTTTCATTATCTAAATATTTTTAAAGTTCTTTAACAAGTTTTTCTAATTCTTTAATATGTTGTTTAAAATCATTTTTGCCTTTATCAATAAAACAAACATATTCGAATTTAGGATTGTGTTTCAGGAAAACATCTTTTACAAATTTTTCTTTTTGTTGAAATTCTTCGGTGTAATATGGTTCGCCTTTAATTTCTATAATTAGCATTTTATCAATTTCACCTACTTGCTTGTCTTGTTCGTTATCTTCCTGCAATTCGTAGCGTTTTCCTTTTCTTTTTATAATTAAAAAATCGGGTGTGTATCTGCCTTGTGGCGTTTGTATGGTAAAACTATGCAAGTTTTGTTCTTTTGTCCCATTAAAATATACTTCGAGATGCGATAATGAGCCAAGTCTTAGCATTTGGTTTATTGCTTCAATTTCAAAATCACTATCAAAACGATAGGGGATATAATTATAACTCAAATCTTGTGGGTCTGGGTCTCCAAAATCATCAATATGGTCTTCCCAGTGTATCATTAAACGTTCTTTGTTCTTAATACGTTTTACATTACGTTTTTCAATTCGAGGTATCATTTTACCACCACCGTAATTAATAAATGCTGGCGAAGTCCATTCTAAAAGATTTATCAAATTCAAATCTTCTATGGTTTCTGTCTTATATTCAATTACATAAGTTAGGTGTGAAGCAATATAATTTATTACATGTTTTAATTCAATATTTGGATTATTTACAATCCAAGTGTAGTTTTTATTTAAAACTGCGTGTATTTTCTTTAATTCATTTTTATATTCAGATAAAATTTCATTGGGTGTATATCTGTAATAAAGGGCTTTTGTAAGGTCATAAATAAAATTTGAGAAATTATATTGATGAGTGATGTATTGTTCAATATTTTCAGACATTTCTGATTGCATTCCACTATCACTAATTTTACCAATAGTTTCTTTTGCTGTATAATCAAACTTTTTTTTAAAAACATCAAAATCAAAATTTTGTAATTGCGTTTTAAAATCTTGTGTTTGTTTAAGAATATTTATATGATATTTATAAATAATTTGTTTATACTCAAGTTGACCTAATTTTGGTTTACGAACAATTACAGGAACATCATTTTCGCCAGTAAGTTTAAGGTCGTTAATAGTAAGCTTATAATTTTCTTTTAATTCTTTATCTAAAGTGTCGTAATTACCTGCACCGAGATAAATTAATGCTTTTTCGTTTTTTGCTTTTTCGACTTCTCGTAAGCAGCGTGCAGTAGTTTGCAAAACAAAGTTTTTGGTTGTAGTTTTTCTTGGCAAAACTACCGCTGTTAAGCTACGACAATCCCAACCTTCAGTTCCTATTGCTACAAGTAAAATAATTCGTATTTTACTATAGGGTTTATCAAGATTATTAAAAATAGTTAAGCTTTGTTTTGGAAGTTCGTAAGCTTTATTTTCTTTTGTTACAGACGAATAGTATCTAAATATTTCATCTTCTTTGCCTTTTCTGTTTTCACGATACCAATCTCTAATTACTGGTAAAATTTCTTCGTTTAATGTTTTAATACTTGGACAATAAAAAGCCATTTTACTAAGTGCACCATTTGGATAAGTTATATCAAAATCTTTAAAAAAGCGGTCTAAGGATTGAGTTAAAAACGTGCTTTCTTTCACATCTTCCACTTTAACTACTTCGGGTATTTTTAAAAATCTTCCAATTCCTGTAGCCAATGAATAATTGTAAACAATATCTTGTATTTGATTAAGTTTAATTTCGTCATTACCAACTTTTACTTTTGTTTTCACAAATGGTGTTCCTGACATTCCTAAAACATTCACAATATGATTGTGCTGGTTTAATATGTTTACTGCTTCACGTAACTTTTTTTCTTTCTGTCCGTCTCCTTGGTAAACGTGATGCACTTCGTCAAGAATAACACAAAGATTAGGAATTTGAGATAGTTTTTCTCTTAATTCATTATGTTTTTTTATTTCATCTGTTAGTTTTTGGTCTATATATGTTTGTCCAGTTTTAATAAATGCAAGGTCTTTATCATCATATCGTTCCAAAACTACTTTTTCGGCATTTGTAATAAATACAAGTCCAAATTTATTGGTTTGCGTAAGTCGGTTTACTTTTTCAAGGTTTGGATTATTTCCTTGTAGTTTATCTTTTCTTTTAGAACTTAAACTATCTAAAACTTCGATATGGGCAATTTGCTTTAATAATTTGGCTTCATTTTTTGGTAATATCCATTCGGGGTCAAAATTTTTAATTGTTTGAAGCGAAGGTAAAATTGCAGTTTTTGATGCGTGCGGTGCAAAAACAACAAAATTATGTGCAAATCTTTTGTCTTTTTTATTAATTTTTGCAAAATACAAATCAATATAAATAAAACAGGCCATTAAATATGTTTTACCCGCCCCCATTGGCAAACTATACAAGAAGTTTGGATATTCAAAATTGTGTAATAATTCTTCAAGGATTGTATTCCAGTCAGTTGTTTTTCCTTTAGGGTCTTTCATTAATTCTTTAACAAACTTTCCTAGTTCATTATCAACTCCAAATTTATAAAGAAATAATGTTACATAATTCCCATTAAAAATATGAGCAAATTCGTAATATTCTCTGTCTAACTTCTCATAAAGTAATCCGTCTTTTATTATTTCAGAAAGTTTTTTGTTTTGTCCCACAAATTTTAGCCAAAGGTAAACCTCAATTGCTTCAAGTTGTGGTTCTCGAAGTTTACCTTTGTTCTCCATAAATGTAACTAAATTGCCAATAACAGATTGATTATCTTCTTTTTGCTCCTTAGTCCAGGTTTTTGTTTTGCTGTATAATAAGTCAAATATTGTTAGCATAATTTTTTCTTACTAATCTTTTTTTATTGTCTTTATTGAGTTATAAAGTATCAATCTGTAAAAATAGCAAATTGTCTAATTTATCTTGTATTTTAGGAGGTTAATAAGTTATAAACTTATTAACAATGTGTGGCTTGTGTTGGTAAAGAAAAAAAATGATAGTGGTTATAATAATGTAGAGACAAGGCATACCTTGTCTCTACATTATTATTACAAACGCCACCACCGCCGCCACCATTTTTTTATTTCAAAGAATAGGCTTCAAAATATTGTTTATCAAAATTTTCATATAAGGATTTTAGAGTATTAGCATTGCCTTCATAATATGCAGAATTTTGCTTTTGCATCTTCTCGTGGTATTTTAGTAATTTGGCTTTATCTCTTTCTAAAAATGCAATTGTTCCTTTATAATAAAATCGCCATTGTTTATCAAATAATTGGTCAAAGAGATTTGTGGATTTTTTTAGATAAAAAATTGCAGTAGTATAATCATTTTTATAAGCATACAATTGTCCTAAATGCCAATAATCTCTATATTTAAATTTCTTATTACTTAAATCAATTTGTTTTTGAAGTTCTACAATTGCCTCTTCATATTTTCCGTCTTGTGCTAAAAGTTCCCAAGCTTGTAATACTCTTTGTTTGCACGATGAGCCAGTAGTTAGTGTCTGTGCAAACGCCTCTATATTACATAGTTGGATGATAACTAAAATGATCAATGATATCTTTAGATTCATATATGCAATTTTAAGTTTCAACTAATGTAAAAAAGCCTCATTTCATTTGATATCTAACGAGTTATCAAATCCAATCTTTTCCAATTTAATAACAACAAATTTAGTAATTTGTTTTGATATTTTTTAGTAATTCTTATCTTTTTTTTCTAATCAAGAAACAAATATTCTGTTGGTGGTTTTATTTTTGATTGGTGTTGAACTATTTTTATTGTAATTTTATACTGAGTAATTATTTTTTGTAACTTGCATAACATACAAAACTAAAATTATATGAAAAATATTCTGACATCAATAATTTTTATTTTAGCATTTTCTTCACTATTTTCTCAGGAAGTAAATGGTCTTATTGTCTCTTCCGACAATCAGTTTAAAGTTGTTAAAGTTTGGGGAACTCACGAAGAAAGAGGCTACGCTGTTGGTTATCTATTGGCAGATGGAATAGATGATTTGTTTAGTAATTATCTTTTGCCTGCTTTCGGCTCATTTTATACAACGGCTCGAAATTTAATGGCAACCGATGCTCATATTAAAATTGATTCAATTTATATATATGAGGCAATGGCAATGGCCGATGGAATAAACGAAACAGGTCTTATGAGTATGGAAATTGATTATATTGATGTGCTACTTGCAAATTCATTTCTTGATTTTCAGAATTTTCTTGGAAAAGGACTTGGTCTTGATAACGGATGTTCCAGTTTGATTAGCTGGGGAACAGCTACTACAGAAACAGACCTTAATGGGAAATCTGTTATGTCAAGACATTTAGATTGGGATGACCAACCAGTAATCATTAGAAATCAAGTAATGATAATACATTTTCCAGAAGAAGAGAATGAGCAGCCTTGGTTATTAATTGGCTTTGCTGGACAAATGTCTGTTTTGTCTGGGTTTAATCAAAGTGGAGTTGCCATAATGCAGCACATGTTGTCGAATGAATCTACAGGAGCTTCGCCTAATAAAAGTTATGAGCCAGTTTGGTTCAGTATGCGTAAAGCCATAGAGATTGACGACTATAATAACGACGGGTTTAACAATTGTCTGGATATTAACTCTGTTATTAATGAAAATTTGAATGGATATGCAAATAGTTATATTATTACAGGTGTTGCTTCATCTACTAATATAGACGATGATAAAATTGCAACAATTATTGAAATTGCACCAGCTATTCCGTATATCACAACTCGAAATACAGATTACGAGGATGGAATCCCAAATCAAAATTTGTATGCAGCAAATTCGTCAATTGCACGTAATAATCAGCTTAATTATTGCACTCGCTATAATGCCGTAATGGCAAATATTGGATCTGGAACGCTAATTGGAACTCAAGAAAACTGGGAATTGATGTTGAATTATAGTAGCTCTTGTGGTTTTGGAGGTTATGGGAATATTCAGTTTATGCAATATGTTCCTGAAAACAATTATCTAAAGCTAGCATATCATACAATAGGCGGAGTTCAAGCTTGCGAAAATATTCCTATTGTGTATGATACTCAGGAATTATTTGAAATGGTAACAGTTGTAACAAGCCCGAAATTAAAATCTAAAATCAATGTATATCCAAATCCCGCTGCAACACAAGTAAGTGTTTATATCCCAGATGAAACCATAGATGAGGTACTCACGGTATTTAATTCTTCTGGTGTTTTGGTAAAAACGCAAATTGCTAGGAAAGGCGAAAACAAAATTGACATTTCGCACTTATTGCCAGGCAATTATTTTATTAGGCTTAGAAATTCTGAATTGAAAGCTAGATTTGTAATAAACTAACCAATATTGTTTAGTTTAGGGTTTGTCAAATAATAAAGTATGCAGAATTGACGAAGTACATCACATTTAAACAGAAGAACATTCAGATAACTGAATCAACACCTAGATTAGTAATGAATACAATGTCAATATTGTGAAAACAAAACTTAAATTATTAAAATCTTTCGCAATTAAGATTTTCAATGTCTTTTAAGTTTTCTATTTTTGTACTTAAATTAATTACTTGAATTATGGTAAGAGTACGTTTTGCACCTAGTCCAACAGGACCTTTGCATATTGGAGGAGTTAGAACAGCTTTGTTTAACTATCTGTTTGCAAAGAAAAATAATGGAACAATGATTCTTCGTATCGAAGACACAGATCAAACCAGATTTGTTGAGGGAGCTGAAGAATATATAATGGAATCGCTTAATTGGTGTGGAATTGAGTTCGACGAAGGTACTCAAGAAGGTGGTGATTTTGGACCATATCGTCAGAGTGAACGTAAAGATATTTATTCAAAATATGCTCAACAAGTTTTAGATGCAGGTTGGGCTTATATGGCATTTGATACTCCTGAGGAATTAGATAATTTACGCACAGAAGCCGAGGAAAATAAAGAATTGTTTGTCTATAACTATGAATCGCGTAAACATCTAAAAAATAGCTTAACAATCTCGAATGATGAGGTTCAAAAAATGTTGGCGGACAATACGCCTTATGTTTTACGTTTTAAAATGCCTGAAAATCGAGTTCTTGAACTAAATGATATTATTCGTGGTGAAGTTAAGTTTAACACCAGCGAACTTGATGATAAAGTTTTAATGAAAACAGACGGTTTGCCAACATATCATCTTGCAAATATTGTGGATGATCATTTAATGGAGATTACTCATGTAATTAGGGGCGAGGAATGGTTACCATCATTACCGCTTCATTTTTTACTTTACGAAGCATTTGATTGGAAAGCACCCGAATTTGCACATTTACCATTAATTTTAAAACCAACAGGTAAAGGAAAGCTTAGCAAACGTGATGGCGATAAAATGGGATTTCCAGTTTTTCCAATACAATGGAACGCAGATGATGAAGTTTATCGTGGATATCGTGAAGATGGATATTTTCCCGAGGCACTTATTAATATGTTAGCTCTTTTAGGTTGGAACCCAGGAACGGAACAGGAAATATTTTCTATGGAGCAACTTATCAATGCTTTTTCTTTGGATAGAGTTGGTAAAAGTGGAAGCCGTTTCGATCCCGAAAAAACAAAATGGTTTAATCATCAATATCTTATAAAAAAACCTGGCGAAGAGATTTCGGAACTTTTTATGCCGTTCCTAATCCAAAAAGGAATAAATACAAATAGTAAAACTCTTGTTCGCATTTGTGAGATGCTTAAAGAAAGAGTGAGTTTTGTAAACGATCTCTGGGAAGAGTCATACTTCTTCTTTCAAGCACCAGATAATTATGATGAGGCATTTTTGAAAAAAGCAGTAAAAGAAGGTACAGCAGAACTTATGAGAACATTAATTGAAAAATTAACAAGTATTGATGATTTTACTGCTGTAAATACAGAATCTGTTATTAAATCATGGCTCGAAAGCTCGGAAATTGGTTTTGGTAAAGTAATGTCACCTTTTAGATTGGCATTAGTAGGTGCAGGAAAAGGACCTCATGTTTTTGATATAATCGAAATCATTGGGAAAGAAGAAAGTTTAGTAAGATTGAGAAAATTTCTCATTAAGATTTCATAAAATAAAATATAAAGAGGCTTTGAAATGAAGCTTTTTTATTTTATAGTTTTGTAGTTTCTCCTGTAAGAGCAAAATTTCTTTCAGAACCACTAATTGCAGACATTCTAATTATTTTAAGAATTTCATCTAAATAATAACTAAGGGATTGTAAAACAATAAACTAATCATTCTACAATCACAAGTTTCCCTGTCCCGATCACACCAGTTTGATTTTTAATACGATAATTATACACTCCATTACTGATAGAACTTGTCGGCATTTTGTATTCAGAAGTGGCGATTCCATTGATATACAATATTATTCTACCATAGCTATCATACAATTCAATATCATACTTATCAGCATCTACTCGAAACATAATGTAATCTGCGGCAGGGTTTGGAAATACCTCAACCTGTTTTTTTGCATTAATATCAGGCTTATAAGTAACAACAGTATTTGTTTTTCCAATAATATTAAACACCTCATTAGTAAATACCGGTATGTTATAATCAAAGAAAATGGCAGCACTATTTGTAATCTCTGTAAACAGCTCGTTCCCTGGTTGTTGTCCGATTTTAAACTTTACAAAACCATGACTTTCCGGTTCATTTGAGGTGCTGTCAGGTAGGTTGATATTTTCAAAAGTCCATTTTACAACATTTGAACCAGAGAAATCTATAGAACAGGAATGGCTTGAACCAAGAGGAACGAAAGTAGATAAATTTAGATACTGTGAAATGGTATCAACAATAACAACTTTTTGTGCAGGAGCATTTCCTGTATTCTGAAACCGTATTTTATATTCTAATATATCAGTAGTATCTATGAAATGAAGCTCTGTCAATCCCTGAGGTATAACAGTTTTATCATTTGGATCCCAAGCTGAAGTTACTATCACACACTCTATATCAATAAAAGGATCCTCATCATCCAGAGAAACAGCTAATATTTGACCTTGTGAATTATTTGGATCACCACAAGCCTCGATGCTTTCCTGAGGATGACTGTTTCCTGGATGTCCAGGTCTCTGATCGGCTTCCAGTCTTAATGTTATGCCAGTTGCCGGAAAACACATTTCAATGCTTTCTCCACCATCAAGTTGAAAAGTTTCATATTCCACAAGAATATTATCCTGATACAAGCGGTAATCTGAATATCCCTGCATATCGCCAACTACAAGATCTCCAGTATTGGTAATAGTAAAACAAATAAGACTATCACCCACACATTCTCCTTTTACTGCGATGCTGGAACGATCCCACCCAGGGTCAACATCTCCACAATAATCATCGGGATAAATATGAGCTTCAACGCAGAAAGTAGTTCCAAGAAGACTAGGGTCACAAGAATAATTTCCATAGATCTTAAACCATCCGTGAGACAATGGTTGTAATGTGCCAACGTCAAATGTCAATAAATTGCCTTCCTGGGAAATTAGATTACCTCCCGATTCATAAGTAATATTATCATCAAGTTCAACAGTAATTATTGTGTTTTCAGAAGCTATTGTACCATCGTTTCTATATCTAATCTGTATCGAAGTTTGTGTACAAAGTCCCCCAAACCAATGCTGAGCTTCAACACTTAATATAGGACAATAAAAGTCAGGCGTAAATAAAAAATCTAATCCTGATATTGTATCTACATCTCCATTGTCAGGTACATATACAGAATAATCCTGCGGACTATATGAATATAATCCGTTATAAAATTGCGGAACATGTGCAATACTTACATTAAAATTTGACGTATCAACCCAAATAGAATAGAAACCTTCATCGTCTGTAAGATCATGAGGTCTATTAGAACCTGCTTTTACCAAAACGTTTGAAATAGGATAATCTGTGTCATCAAAAATAGCATTTTCATTAACATCAACATAAGCACGTCCGCTTAATAAATTGTAAAAGAACTGATTCTCAGCAAAACTTATACCCCATGAAAAAATTTGACCATCATCTGAACCCCAATAATCAAAAAACCTTAAATACCAGGTGCCGTTTATTGGACAACCGATAAGACTATCAAAACTTTGCAAGGGCGAGTAAAACCCTGGTTGTACAGTATTTCCCGTTTCACAAACATCTGTCATAAGAATAGGTACATTCATTGTCCAACAATAATCATAACCAACACCGGGAATACAATTATCGGCATGATTCGGACTTCCCAAATATGAATTGTTACAATTATAATATTCGTGGATTGTCGATTGTTGACCGTTTGGACATATTATATAAATATACAAATCTCCCAAGTAGGAATGTTCTATATTCGTACATACATTCAAAAATTGAATTTCCTCACTTGTAATAACCTGATCTGCTTCATAGCCATTAACAAAAAATGGTAATGATATGTCAATATGATCATTAAGACATACAGTATCATACCAAATAAAGTTTTGAGACATTCCAAATACAGTAAAACTCAAAACAAATGCGATTAATAGAATTGTCTTTTTCATTATATTGTATTTTAAATTATGACTAGGACTAGGTCATATATTAACGTAATATCTTTTAAAAAGTTACTTATTTAGACAATTTTCTATCGCAATTTTCAAAACTATTTTAAAAGCACAAGTAAATTCAGTGCAGATGCTTTGGCAAAAAGAATTATGGATGAGATAAAAGAAAGAGTGAGTTTTGAAGATTTTGGTTTATGACTAAATTTTCTTTATCACTTTTATTAGTACCTTAAATCCTTACGGATTTAAGGATATAATCGAAATCATTGGGAAAGAAGAAACTTTAGCAAGATTGAGAAAATTTCTCATTAAGATTTCATAAAATAAAATATAAAGAGGCTTTGAAATGAAGCTTTTTTATTTCATAGTTTTGTAGTTTCTCCTGTAAGAGCAAAATCTCTTTCAGAACCACTAATTGCAGACATTCTATTTATTCCAAGAGTTTGTTTAGATGATATCACATTTTGTGATACCATAATATCTATCTCAATATCAGTTATTCCGAACATAAAATCTGCTGGAAATCGCTTTAGATTCCTTCTAACAGCTTGTTTAAGCATTCTTGTTTCAATTTGGTATAATTCAGCCAAATGTAAAGGGGAAATATAAACTCCCCATCCGGATCCGTAAACTTCAACGGATTATTATAACAATACGAATACCTATTATAATTCTGCGGATTGTTGGGATTTTGCACGTTATTGTCGGGAGAGAGAACGCGAGCAATTACGGGGTCGTACAATCTGCCGTTCATATTAATTAGCCCGAACTCGGGTAACATTTCGTGTCCTGTGTAGCCACGGTAGAGCATTGTAAGTTGAGGGGTTTCTTCGGGTGCACCAGTTTGGGCATTGCTGTAAACTCCCCAAGGATTGTAACGCTGCTCTTCGATTATTTCACCATTTTTATCAGTAATGGCAACAATGGAGCCGAGGTGGTCGGTTATTGTGTAATATAATTCGGGTTCTGCTCCGTTTTTGCGTATATAAACTGCAATGTTGGTAATTGGTCCAGAAATGTAGTGAAAATCCAGTAACAACTGAGTTAGCGAAAAATCGTATTGACTATTATATGTGGTTGATTTTGTGGGCATGGTGTAAAGATAATGAATTTTTGTTTATGTTGTGAAGGGGAGGATGGTTTTTTTATAAGAAGATTGGGAGTTGGGGTTGCACTAGTTCATATTATTTTAGGCTTGACCATTTTTAAAGGTTATTCTAACACAAATAAAGAAAGATTAGTATCGACAAGACCTCCGTCAAAACATGAAGTTTTATCATTTAATAGAATAGGATGGCATCTAGGAATATAATATAAACATAATTTGTTGTTTCCTATTACAAAAAACTCGCCTGTAATCATATCAAATTTTTCAAAATAATAAGGTTTATCAATGATTAAAATATTATATATTTCGGAATGTTCTGCTAGGGGGTTTATTTTTACTTTATATTCATACTCATAAACATCCAAAAACATAACTCGATAATATTTAAAATTTATTTGTTCTTCACAGTCATTAATTTGAATAAAAGATTTAGGATAAAAAGATATAGTATCATCTGTTTTATTGATGAATGTTAATTGGATTTCTAAAGAATCCCCATATTTTATAGTGTCTGTATCAAAACTAACTTTGAAATCAAGATAATCTTGAATATCAAGACAATTGGAACAATAATTTGATTTTTTTTGATCTTCAAAATAATTTTTATAATGACTACAATTGTTAAGTGTAATTATAACTAAGAAAAATATTATTGTAAGTTTTACCATCTACGAGGTATTTTATAAAGTAAATGCCATGCTCTAACTTGGAAAAATGTATAGTCATCAGGAAAAGGGGGATAATTCATTTGACAACCGTGCCGATCTATATAACTTACCCAATCATATTTAATATTTGAATATCTCCACTGGTTACGATAACCATAAACTTTGGCTTTGTATTCTCCTCTATGATAAGCAAACATTGCTTCGGGGTTTCCTGTATGCCACTGATCTTTACCAATATGATTATAATTACCAGCCATTTTATCAGCGTAATGATAAAGTTCTTCATGATAAACCATTTTAAAATACTTCCAACCTTTTTCGAAAGCTTTTTCGCTGAATGTTATTTCATACGTTTCATTGTTAACATTCGCAACATCACCTATGCCTGGTCGATAATTACCTTGACCTACAAAATAGTCAATAATTTCTTGATTTTCATTATTACTAAGTAATTTATTATATATCTTTTGATCTGTATAAAAGCCTCCTCCTCTAATCAAATTGATCAAGTTTTCAGAAGTTGCAGTAGTTGTGGATGCTCCAATAATTGCACCCCGTTTAAAACCTTTACCAACATTACCGCCCCAAAGCATTGCATAAAAGCCACCATAAACTCCACCTTGAATAACACCAAGCAACAAATTAACACCAAAAGGCATATTTACTCCTCCAATTCTTGGTAAAAAACTGAGTCCAGTAGATATAACACCTCCCAAATAACCTTGAGCAGCAGACATTCCTAGTTGATTGGCATAAACAGGACTCATCAAAAAATTATATGCAGTTGTAAATTGAGGCACAATTAGCGAAGCTGTAAGAGGTACTACTGTTTTAAAAATCTCTGAACTAGTGTGTCCTGTAAAATGCATGTAGCCTCCAACCAAAATTGTAGCAGCAAGGGGAACTACAAACTCCCCATCCGGATCCGTAAATTTCAACGGATTATTATAACAGTACGAATACCTATTATAACTCTGCGGATTGTTGGGATTTTGCACGTTATTGTCGGGAGAGAGAACGCGGGCAATTACGGGGTCGTACAATCTGCCGTTTTCTGAAATAAAAACAAATGCAATATCTGTATGCATCAAGTAGTCAG
>JAQVOR010000157.1 GCA_028702535.1 Bacteroidales bacterium | reverse complement strand
CTGGAACTGGAGTTGTTGGAAATAATTTTGACCCAAGTATTGCTGGTGCAGGAAATCATATAATACAATATCATATTACAAATGGTGCTTGTTCAGATTCTGATACAGAAACTATCCATGTTGATGCCGAAGTTATTGCAACAATTACTCCTGTTGGTCCATTTTGCGAAACCGATGCAGCAGTTGTTTTAAATGCTGTTAGCCCAGGTGGAACTTGGTCTGGGACTGGAGTTGTTGGAAATAATTTTGACCCAAATATCGCTGGTGCAGGAGACCATATAATACAATATGATATTACAAACGGTGCTTGTTCAGACTTTGATACAGAAATTATTCATGTTGATGCTATTGTGGATGCCACAATTACTCCTGCTGGTCCATTTTGTGATGCCGATGCAGCAATTATTTTAAATGCTGTTAGTTCGGGCGGAATTTGGTCTGGAACTGGAATAACAGACCCAATTTCAGGTATATTTTCGCCTTCTATTGCTGGCGTCGGAGATTTTTTAATTACTTATAATGTTACTATAGGAGCATGTTCAGATTCAGACCAAACAACAATCCATATTGATGCTTATCCAGATGCCACAATTACTCCTGTTGGTCCATTTTGCGAAAATGATGCTATAATTACTTTAAATGCGGCTAATCCGGGAGGAATTTGGTCTGGAATTGGAGTTGTTGGAAACACCTTTAACCCAGGGATAACAGGTCAAGGAAATCATATTGTAAATTATCAAATAGTAAATGGAGCTTGTATTGCATCAGAGCAAATAATTATTCATGTAGATACAATTCCAAATGTCAGTATTACTCCAATAGGTCCATTTTGCGAAGATCTTGATTTTGCTTATTTAATTGCCACAAGTCCAAGTGGAACATGGAGTGGAACAGGTGTAACAAATCCTGCAACAGGACAATTTTCGCCATTATTTTCAGGTCCTGGTGATTTTCTAATTAGTTATGAAATTATTAATGGAATGTGTTCTGATAATGACTCATTTACAATTCATGTAGATAATGCTATTGATCCAACAATAAATCCAATTGGAGCAATTTGTCAAACTGCAGAACCAATTACTCTTACAGCTGCTAATCTTGGAGGAACTTGGGCAGGACAAGGCATCATAGATCCAATAAATGGAATTCTTGACCCATCGATGGTTGAGCATGGTAATAACACCATGACTTATACAATAATAAATGGAACTTGTATTTCTACTGACCTTCATATATATCAGGTAGATGCTGCTGTAGATGCAACAATTTTAAGTAATCCTGGCACTATCTGTATCGATAATCCCCCATTCGTACTAAACTCTGTACAATCTGGTGGAATATGGTCAGGGCAAGGTGTTAGTAATCCAAGCACAGGGGCTTATAGTCCTTTATCAGCTGGAGATGGCATTCACGAAATTGTATATTCATTACAAAATGGTACTTGTACAGATTCCGATACTATTTACATTACAGTTGATCCCATTCCTGATGCAACAATTATTCCTGTTGGTCCATTTTGCGAAACTGATGCGGTTATTAGCCTTACCGCTAATACTACAGGCGGTGTTTGGTCAGGAACTGGAGTTGTTGGAAATACATTTGACCCAAGTATCGCTGGAGCTGGAAACCATGTAATTTCTTATTTCATTACTGTTGGTGCTTGTTCAAATTTAGATACTGAAACCATTCATGTAGATCAAATTGTTGATGCTACAATAAATCCTATTGACCCTATTTGTGAAAATAGTGAGCCAATTACTCTTACAGTTATCAGTACAGGAGGAATTTGGTCAGGAACAGGAGTTTCTGGTAATCAATTTCACCCAACCGCAGTAGGACAAGGAACATATAATATAACTTATAACGTATCTAATGGGGTTTGTAACGACACCGATAATATCAACATCATAGTTGACGGATATACCTCTGTAAGTATCGACCCAGTAGAATCTTTTTGCGAAAACGATGCTCCCGTAAATCTAAGTGCTAATATCGCTGGAGGGAATTGGAGTGGTCAAGGAATTACAGATCTAATAAATGGAACATTCAATCCATCTGTTGCAGGTGTAGGAATTTTTAATATTGATTATATATTTAATAATGGAGCATGCGTTTCTAATTCTTCAATGATTATAACAGTAAATCCAAATCCTGTGGCTATTATAAGTAATTTAAGTTCAATATATTGTGAAAGCGAGCAATTTGTTACAATTGTTACTAGTCCTCCAGGAGGAACATTAAGCGGCAACGGAATATCAGGAGCAATATTTAATCCTAGTGTTGCTGGTCCAGGAAATCACATAATAAACTACGATATAACTAATGTATATGGATGCTCTGACAATACTCAAACTGATGTAATAGTTATAGAAAGTCCAATTGTGAGTGTTAGCCTACCTGATAACGAGTATTGCTTTGATGCTCCTACCGAATCATTATCAGGAACGCCTCCAGGAGGAGTATTCTCAGGAGCAGGTGTCTTAAATGCCAAATTCGTTCCTACTGAAGCTGGTCCAGGAACACACGAAATTACATATACCTATATTGACGAAAACGGCTGTACTGGTGTAGCAACATTTATGGTTGAGATTAGCGAACCATTACATCTTGAAATGTCAGGACAAAATTTAATCTGTTTTGGAGAAAATACTGGTCAAGTTAATGTACTCGTAAGTGGAGGAGTTCCTCCATATACATATTTATGGGATGATCCATTAAACTCAACAACAGAAAACCTTGATAACTTGTCATCAGGGAATTATACTGTTACTATAACAGATGCTTGGGGTTGTGATGAAATTAACAATATCAACATTAGCTCTCCTTCGCAACTTAATGTGTTTATAAGTTCAAGCGAAAACGCAAGCTGTTTTGGAGACTTAAACGCTTCTATTCAAGCGGGAGTCTCTGGAGGTACACCACCTTATTATTATATTTGGGATGATGCCTCATCAAGTACAACTTCTTATCTGCACAATATCGGTGCTGGAGACTACAATGTTACCATAACAGATAATAATGGATGTAGTGGTACAATTGGCAGTACAATATCCCAACCTGATGAAATTATTGCCGAAATTACCAGTTCTACAAATGTAACTTGTAATGGTGGTAATGATGGAACTGCGACTGTAAGTGTTATTGGTGGAACTCCTCCATATTCATATATTTGGAACAATCTTTCACACACTCCGATATCTACCGCACAACATTTAACTGCCGGGAATTATAGCGTCACAATAACAGATGCAAATGCTTGTACAACAAGTTCGTCTGTATCTATTACTGAACCAACAGAAATCACTTCTTCAACTCATACAACTGATGTTATTTGTACTCTCAATCTTGGGTCTGCGTCAATAACTGTAGATGGTGGCGTTACTCCTTACTCATATTTATGGTCTAATGGAAATAATACCAATACATCTAATAACCTAAGTGCAGGAAATTATACAGTAACTGTAACAGATAATAATAGCTGTACTCATTCTCAAAGTGTTGAAATAGGTATTTCAGGTTCTATTCATGCAAATATCCGAGAAGTTGAAGGTATTTTATGTTATAATTCTAACGACGGAATACTACAAGGATATAGTAATAATGGAGAAAACCCTTTAAGCTACTTCTGGTCAAATGCTGCACGTACTGAATTTAACAATAATTTATTTCCAGGACACTATGAATTAACAATAATTGATGATTGGGGATGTACGGGGACAAACTCTTACGATTTAAGCAATGTTTCACAAATTAGCATAATCGAATCTATCGTAAGCGTTGGATGTGCTGGAGATGAAAGTGGAGCAATTTCTGTTCAAGTCTCGGGTGGAACACCTCAATATTTAATAAACTGGAGTACTGGAACATCAGGAGCAAGTATTACTGGAGTTTCTCCTGGCAATTATAGTTTAACAGTTACCGATGCAAATAGCTGTACAATTAGTGAGACTTATTTTGTTGGAACAGCAAATCCTATTGCAATTAACCTGTTGGCAAAAGATATTAGTTGTTACGGTTACCACGACGGCTCTATTTCGATAAATGCAATGGGTGGCACCCCTCCATTTACATACAAGTGGAATTTTGAAAGCAACAACTTTACTGGTGCAAGCATAAGTAATCTCTATCCAGGATTGTATAACATTACTATTAGTGATGCACAAGGCTGTAAACTTGATACACTTGTAGAACTAACACAACCCGAACAAATTGATTATACATTCATTACTATTAACCCAAGCTGCATCGGAAATGATGATGGTTACATCGAAATTGCTGTAATAGGAGGGAATCCACCATATTTATTCGAATGGGGCGAGCAAACAGCATCTATTGAGTATATTTCTGGTTTAATGCAAGGAAATTACGCATTTACAATTACCGACAATAATGGCTGTTTCCTTGAAACTGAGAATATTAAACTAATAGATACAGATGTTGACTGTCTTACAATTCCAAATGCGTTTACTCCAAATGGTGATGGCATAAATGACACATGGATAATTGAAAACATTGAAATGTTTCCGTGGGCATTAATCCAAGTTTTTAACAGATGGGGACAATTAGTATTTGAAGGATATGGTGCAGGGAAACCTTGGAATGGAACATGGAATGGAAAAATAGTTCCAACTGGCTCATACATATATACTGTTGATATATTTAATGGCACTAAATATTGCGGAATTGTTACAGTAGTTCAATAAATTTTGTAACAAAAATAACAACAAGCCTAAAATTGATTTTTTAGTTACACTGCGATAAGTTGATATTGCCAGTACTGGCGAAGTCGAAGAGCCTTAGGGCTTGTCAATCCCTAAGCTAATTCGTAAACTCGGTTCTTGTAAATACTATTTACCAACTAATTCGGCAGTTCTGGCTTTAACATTAACTCTGTGTTTTTGGGTAAATTTATCAATATATTGCCATTGAACTGTAAAAATCTCACCAAATGTTGCAGCATCATTAGATATCCACCACGTGTATGTGTCTTCCTGTCCTTTAGATAGCATCTGATTACCCGCAATCTCAGCTCCATTATATAAACTCAATGGATTATTGACGCTGTCATTTACGATGAAATTAACATACTGCGACCTTTTTATAGCTCCAAGATTAGGAATGGGCGTATCACCAATGTTTTTTATCTTTAGTGTAAAATATATTGCAGTTTTGTTCACATCTCTATCACGTGTATAGTCATTCTCAGCAAAACTTACAAAAGATTCAATAATAAAATCTTTAGTATTTTGATTATTAGTATATGCTTGAGAAAAACTCGTTTTCAAACTGCAAATAATTATAAATGCGATAAAAATAGATGTTTTCATAATGACTTTTTTAATTTTATTGACAATAGATACAAAATCTTGCATGATTCCACAAGGCAGCATTAAATGTACAAAGACTAAAAAAATCATTAATTAAGAAATACAGATTAAAAAAAACAATAAAATATTTGGTAGAATAAAAATCATTTCGTTATTTTGCGTAATGACAAAATGAAATTTAAATTTTACAGAAATGAAAATGAATATTAAAATTCTCGGGACAGGTTGTCCAAAGTGTAAAACACTTGAAAAATTGACAATCGAAGTAGTAAATGAAAATAACTTTGATGCAGAAGTTAGTAAAGTTGAAGACATTGTGCAAATTATGAATTATGGAGTTATGGGTACACCAGCATTGGTAATTAATGAAAAAGTACTTATTAGCGGACGAGTTCCTTCAAAGGATGAAATTATAAAACTGATTAAAAACCTCATCAATGGCTAAGAAAAAAGAATTTTCACAGGATATAACAGAGATTGCAAAGTTTTCTAAAGCTATGAGCCATCCAGTAAGAGTTTATATAATGAAGAAATTATCTAAAATGAATGCTTGTTGCTATAGTGGTGATCTTGTAGATGAATTACCTGTAGGAAGATCTGCATTGTCTCAGCACCTAAAAGAACTAAAGTTTGCAGGATTGATTCAGGGAGAAATAGAACCACCTTACATTAAGTACTGCATTAATAGAGAAAATTTTGAAAAAGCTAAAATCATGTGTTATGATTTTTTTGAGAAAAACGATGAATAATATTAACCAAAAAAGTGAAGTAAAATGAAAACAAAAATTGTCTTTTTATTAATTGCAACAATTTTTTTTGTTGCGTGTAATCAAAGTTCTCAAAAAGCGAACGATGAACAAGTCAAAACCGAAATTACTCAAAACCCTAAACTCCGACT
>JAQVOR010000156.1 GCA_028702535.1 Bacteroidales bacterium | reverse complement strand
CGAACTGTGGGGTGTTATTGTTCCAATTCCTACATTATCTTGGGCAATCAAAGCTCCAAAGGCAAATATTAATGCCATTCCAGTAATTAAAATCTTCTTAGTCATATTCATTTGATTTATTTTATTTTACAAATTTACTTTATTAATGTTACTACTCCAACAAATTTTTTCTCTATTTCATCAATTTCTACAATATAAACATACGCTCCTGTTGGTAAGGGCTTATTATTTAAAGTCCCATCCCAAGGATCTGAGCCTGCAACACCAGAATAAACTTCTTGTCCCCAACGGTTAAACACTTTAACCCCATAATTAGAAAACGAAATAAGATTTGCAATTACCCACTCATCATTTATTCCGTCTCCGTTTGGAGTAAAAGCATTAGGTATATATATGCAATCTTGTTTTCCGTTTTCGACAATAATATCATCAACTTCAATAGAACAACCATTATTATCTATTACAGTAACTACATAATGCCCTCCTGTAAGATCTGGGATAATATTAGATGCAGTATAGCTATCTTCTCCCCATTCTAGCGTATAAGGAGGTGTGCCTCCATTGAGATTAAACTCAACATATCCGTCTTTCCCACCAATACATAAAGGACTATAAACCATATAATGGGCATCTATATCTGATGGGTAAATTTCAATTTCTATTGTTCCTATACCACCACAATTACCGCCAAACTCATAGTTTATCTCATGTATTCCAACTCCAGCTTGTGCAATATTAAATTCTCCATTTGACGACACTCCTGCTCCCGACCATGTTCCGCCTTCACTTGCAGCGGTTAATTGAACAGTAATATAATCAAAACAAAATGGTCCTGCGGGATCTATATTTACATTCGGGCTATTATTTACATTTATTGTTGTTTGATCAATTCCTGAACATCCATTAACAGTAATATTATAGGTAACAATATTTGCTCCGATAGTTGCAGATGATGGATCGAATGTTCCTGCATTTATATCAGTAATTCCAGTTCCGCTCCAAGTTCCTCCTGTAGGTGTTGCTATTAAATTTACGGCATCATCTGTACTACAAAAATCGCCAGGATTTGTAATAATCGCAATAGGAGTTTGATTTACAATAATATCAATTTGATCAGTTCCTGCACAAGTTCCTGTTCCAACATTATAAGTAATAGTATGTGTGCCTGCTCCTGCATTTGCTGGGTCAAAAGTTCCGTTTGTAGCATCTGTTATTCCTGTTCCGCTCCAAGTTCCGCCTGTAGAAGCTGCGGTTAAATCAAAAGCTGCGTCATTAGAACATAATGTTCCAGGATTAGTAATTGTTGCATCTGGACTATCGAATACATTAATTGTAAGATTGTCTGTTCCAGTGCAGCCTAAAACAGTAAGTTCGTAAGTAATATTATTTGCTCCAATACCAGCAGCCGCCGGACTAAATGTTCCTGCATCAGTATCGGTAAATCCTGTTCCACTCCAAATCCCACCAGTTGGTGATACTGTTAAATTAAAAGCTAAATCGGTACTGCATAAATCGCCCGGATTGGTAATTGTAACAGTTGGACTTGGGTTTACAATAATATCAATTTGATCTGTCCCTGCACATGTTCCTGTTCCAACATTATAAGTTATGGTATGTGTGCCTGCTCCTGCAGTTGTTGGATTAAAAACACCTGTGCTTGAAACCCCAGCTCCCAACCATGTTCCTCCAGTTGTTGCTGCTGTTAGATTTATTGGGGCGTCATTAGAACATAATGTTCCAGGATTAGTAATTGTTGCATCTGGACTATCGAATACATTAATTGTAAGATTGTCTGTTCCAGTGCAGCCTAAAACAGTAAGTTCGTAAGTAATATTATTTGCTCCAATACCAGCAGCCGCCGGACTAAATGTTCCTGCATCAGTATCGGTAAATCCTGTTCCACTCCAAATCCCACCAGTTGGTGATACTGTTAAATTAAAAGCTAAATCGGTACTGCATAAATCGCCCGGATTGGTAATTGTAACAGTTGGACTTGGGTTTACAATAATATCAATTTGATCTGTCCCTGCACATGTTCCTGTTCCAACATTATAAGTTATGGTATGTGTGCCTGCTCCTGCAGTTGTTGGATTAAAAACACCTGTGCTTGAAACCCCAGCTCCCAACCATGTTCCTCCAGTTGTTGCTGCTGTTAGATTTATTGGGGCGTCATTAGAACATAAGCTGCCTGGGTCAATTATTGCAGCTTCGGGCTTAATCCTGTATAAAATATATGGTATTTCACTAAAGTCGTTCCATGTAGGAATAATTGCTTCGTTAAACGGAACTCCAGCATTTATAGCCGTCGATAAGATTGTGGACCAAAGATCGGGAGATGTTGTCCAATTAGCGAGACCATCCCATGCACCGTCTTGGGTTTCGTTATAAAAAATGTCTAATTCGATTGCTGCGGTACCAGCAGTTTGGTTAACCTGATGATAGAATTCTGGATTAACTTCACAAATTTTTGGCGGTATTGCGTCCACATCATAGCTTTCGGTTGTTGCAAGCACATTTGCCATGCGAACAGTATAAGTATTTGCCAAAGCATTTTCAGGAGTGATTTCTGCTGGTCTGTATCGCATTGTTCCAAGGCTTGAACCAACAGGGAACAAGTACATTGAACTCAGATTTGTTTTCCGAGACAAAAAACCGCCATTCAAGGCAGAAACAAAGCCAGTTGTTCTAACAATAGCATTTACATTAGTGTTTTGAATATAAAAACCATAATTTTCGTTTTGCAACTCGAGATGCTTAAGATCTAATATCCCTGTGCAATATTGGTCAATTGCTTGTGTTTTAAAACCTGTGCCATCAAGTGTCAAATTATTGAAATATGTTGAAACAGAGCCATCTATAAATTGGTTTCCACCTTCGAGAAAGACTGTGCCAGTACCAGCATTAAAGATATTATTGTTTACCCAGTTTCCTAGTACTCTGTAATATCCGTCTCCTCCGGCAGTAGCATTATTAATAAAATCCTGCTGAATTATTATCTCGGCAAAGCTGTTTCCAACTTCTTCAACTTCTAAAATCCCTGTATTATTTTGAACCGTTCCGTCAACAAACACAATCGCACCTTGTTTGGCGTATATATCCGTTCCATTATTATAAACAAGTTGCGAAAAACCTGTTGTTGCATAAGTAATAAGAAAAAATAAAACCGCACAAATCTTTACTTCAATACCAAACTTTGTCATAAGTACTTTTAAAATTATAATAATCTACAATTTTCTATTTAATTAAATAATAAAAAATTTACTCTAAAATAGAACTTGTTTATCAAGGTCAACAATAGTGATAAAGTAAGTTCTAATCTCAGTTTCCAAGTTAAAAATTAATATCATTATTTCCAATTTCGATATCAACTATTATAGGAAACAGAACTTTTTAATTGATTTAACAAAAATACTGATTTTAACCTACGGTTTCAAATTATCATTATAGACAAATGTAGGACATTTTGGGAAAATTGTGATTTTTTGTGATTCTGTGATTCTGTGATTCTGTGAGCCTGTGATTCTGTGAGCCTGTGATTCTGTGATTCTGTGAGCCTGTGATTCACCAACGAATACCGAATACCGAATACCGTTTTTTTTGTAATCCTGTAATCCTGTGATTCACCAACGAAACCGAATACCGACCATTGACTAGCGTTTTACCATATTTCCGTGCAAATCCGTTGGACCCCATGAACTTTGAACAGCAAAACCGTAAACCGCTTTGTTCTATTTAACAATCAACGATATCCGTTTATTAAGCTCATTTTTTGAACTAATTTCCAAATAATACGCTCCAGGTTCAAGTTGAGTATCAATTTTTAGTTCAATATGCGAGTAGATTTCGTTATAATTTGTTTGTTGGACTAATCTTCCTAATGCATCATAAATATTGATTACTGCATTTTCGAGATTGCTTGTAGAATTTAGATACAAAATTTTACCGTCAAATGGGTTTGGATAAGTCGTAATTTCGGAGTTCGCATTTTCGTTACAATCTGCATGAATAATCTCAAAAGTTTCGGAATTTCCGTCAAAGTCGATTTGTTTTAAACGGTAATATACAGTTTCGGATGTTTCTGGAACTTCAAGTTTGTAATTTTGTTTGATATTTGTATTTCCAGCTCCCTTAATAATGGCAATATCTTCAAAATTCTGTGCATCTAAAGATTGTTGAACAACAAAATAATCGTTATTTGTTTCTGTGGCTGTTGACCATGAAATAAGAATATGATTGTTTAGACATTTTGTGGAGAAATTGAGGAGAGTGATGGGAGCTATTATCTCACCTTCGCTAAGCGTTTGATAGTAACTTATTTTTGCATAACAAGCGTCAGTTGGAGAAGCATCTGTTCCGTAATCTGAATCATAAGGTAAGCAAATAACTCTATAATTTGTTCCTGCTACTGTTCCAAAATTTATTGTGGCTGTTTGCGTACCTTGCCCAGAAACAACAGCTGGGTCTAATCCTACACTAGTCCCAGAATATATTGTTGATGTCGTAAGATCTCTAATCATCCACTTGTAGTGTGTTGCATAAGGTGTCGCGCCAATTGTAAAAGTGTAGTCGGTATTAGGCAGATATTCTGTTAAGTCGGGATGCGAAGTACACGAAATAGCTCCACCTACTACACCACTAATATTACAATCTTTACATAATATTTTAATATCATCAAAATAATAATACCCTGTGGCAGTTCCTGTACAAAATGCTACTATGACATTTTTTGCTTTCGGAAGCGATGTGGTAGCATACCACCATTGACCATTTGGGAAATAATAATTTACGGTTGCTTGTGTCCATGAATAACCAGCTGTTCCATCTGTTGTTATTGCATAAAATATTCTAGGACAATAAATTTTGTAATCTTCATCGTAGGTAGAGCCTCCCGAATAGATTTGCCTAAATGCAAATCGAAGTGTGGCTGTTGAACCTGAACAAGTACTTGTGTTCAACTCTTTTGTAATAAAACAAGGGTTTCCCGAAGGTGCAGGTTTATTACTAACATCGGCAGTTGTAGAAGAAATATATATGCAATAGCCAGAAGTACTTGAATTCACTTTTCCGTTGTTTCCACCAGTTGAATTGATTCTTGTGCAAGCACCACTCATATTATTGTTTCCATAATTTGTTCGGTATGAAAAAACATTATTTGAGGCTGAACTAAGATAAAAATCACTTGTTGCAGAAAATGGACCATAAAAAAAAGTACTTGTTGTGGGTTCATCAAAAGTTTTAGTATAAGGTGTAGAGGCAATATTTGGAACTGATGCAGCAGGGCCGTCATCAGATATTATAATATTGTCGATACAAACATTCGTGTTGCTTGCTACAAATAAAATACATAAATCCTGCCCTCCAACTATGTTGCCAGAAATATCAACAGTAGCGGTTGTACATGTAGTGGAACTAATACTGATAGGTCCTGAAACTTGCATCCAACTATTATAATGTTTGTTGGTTGAATTAAATGCAGCATATCCACCAACTCTTGCATAAACGGTAATAGTTCTGCTTGTGTTTGAATAATACTTATGGTTGAATGAGATTTTCACTCCTTTTCCCTGAGGAACGTGGAAATTGGATAAATATAAATTGTTTGAACTTAAATTTGAGTATATTGCATAATCACCTGCTGAGCAAGTATAGTTTCCACCATTACTCCTAGTCCAACCTGAAGCAGTATAACCAGATGTGCTTGAAAAATTCTGCGAAATAATAGTAGCAGCTTTTGTATATGGTGTGGTCAACACGAAAAGAAGCAACATGCAAGTTACAGCAAGTAAATTCATCACTGATTTTTTAAGTAAAATTTAGTTGCTTTCATATAATTAGTTTTTCATTGTTATTATGTTTTCATTTACAACAAATAAGGAACGTAAGAAAAACAGCAAGTCAAAAATGTTAATATTTTAGTTTTTGTCATTATGTTTCATTTAAAATTTATACGTAACGCAAATAGTTTGGGAACAATAAAATCAATAATATGCTTAATTTCAGATTAGACAAACAAGCTTTATTTATGATAAAGTCCAAATGTCGGTTCAAAGATGCAATATATAGCTGCTCAACTCTCATATATTTGTTTAATAAATTACAATACTAATGCAAATAAGCCATAATGTATGTCAGAATAGCGTTATCCTTGACAAATAATGTATAAAGATACAGTTTTAAATATAGCGTTTCGCATTAATGCAATAGACAAATGTAGGACATTTTGGGAAAATTGTGATTTTTTGTGATTCTGTGA
>JAQVOR010000155.1 GCA_028702535.1 Bacteroidales bacterium | reverse complement strand
TTGATAAAAACTCCGAAAGTTCTAACACCTGAGCTTTACTCTCATAAGTAAATGTAAAATAAAACTCACCTCTATCTTCAAGTGTTTGATTTGCAAATTGCATTTCTTCACTTATTTGTCCAAACAAAAGAGTTGTACTTAGTAAGAATAATAAAATTAAAGTGAGATTTTTCATAACTTAATTTTTAATGATTTTTAATATATCTGTGTTTTTATCAATATTTGTGAGCTCAATAAAATAAATCCCGCTATCGTAATCAGATAAATCTATAAGCAGTTTATTTTGATTGTTATAAGTAAAATTTCGTATTAATTTCCCACTGATATCTGTAATTTTAATTGCTGTAATATTAGTTTTTGACTGAATATTTAGCAGCCCATTAGTTGGGTTTGGAAATATTGTACTGTTATTAATGCTTGCTTCATTTATACCTGTTTCAACAAAAATATCTGTTTGATACTCGTCTGCACCACAATCACTTGTAGAAGTAAGTTTTACCGTATATGTTCCAGTTTCTCCATAAATATGAGTAGGATTTAGATTTGATGATGTCGTTTCGTCTCCAAAATTCCAAGCAAAAGAATTTGCTGCTGTAGAATTGTTTTCAAATATAACTTGCAAACCATTTACTTGATATTCAAACTCTGCTGTTGGTTCTTGATTTATATACACAGTTACAGGAGTTTTCTCCGAGTAGCAATCGGGCATAATAATATTCCAATCGTAAAAAAACGCATAATAACGTTTTGCATCATTCCACCAAACTACAGTACTTTCGTTTATTGTAACCACATCTCCAATATTATAAGGGTAAGGGAAAGTACTAAAAATACCACTTGCTCCTCTATACAAACCTTGTGGATTTACACAACCTAATTTTAAATTACTTTCGATTGGCAAATCAAAATTCAGATTTACAATTTGTTCTCCTTCTTCAATATAAAAATCTTCATTATATAAAGTGCTTCCAATCGAATTTTTGAGGTAAATGGTTCTGGTGCCAGCATTTTCTGCATAAACTTTTACAGTTTCTAATTTGCAATTAGTATTACAGTCAAATAAAAGATAATTATTACCTCCTGAAATGTAATCTCCACCTTCCGAATTATTTGGCTCTCCTCCGCTATAGTTTTCGCCAAAGGTAGTTTCTTGAATATAATAGCTTGTAGTTTCGTTTAATACTGGACTTGTAAATGTTGCCCCTGTATGAAAAGGCTCCTCATCAAGCACTGCATTATACCAATTTACTTCGCCTTGCAAACCTGGATTAATTTCAACCGAACCAGAATTTTCACAAATAACATAATCGTAAATATTATTAAGCTCATTTAAATTAATTTCAATATAAGACATAGCCCAAAGAGAGTCTGCCCCATGTTCATTTTCGCCATATAATTTAACGTTATAAGTGCCGTTTTCGGAGTAAATATGACTTGGGTTTTTATCAATAGAGTTAGTTTCGTCGCCAAAATCCCAATAGTATGTTGTCGATTCTGATGCTTCGGATAAATTAATAAACTGTATTTCCGGATTACAATCTGTTGTTTGTGTATTTGTAGTAAAGTTTACAGAAGGCGGCAAAGCATTGAGATTTACTAATTGAACATCAAGAATTGTTTGCTCATAATTATTTATATTAACTGCAAATGTTTTTGTTCCGTAGCCTTCACAAGAAAAGCTAATATTATAAGTTCCTTCAAATAGTAATCTGTAATAATCGCCATGTAATGGAAAAGAGTAAACATGTGAATTAAAAGTGTCGTAGTTGTTAATATAAACTTTGACTTGCAATGGTTCGTCAGTAAGAGAATCTGTTACAATTCCTTTTAAACCATAAGTAACTTGCTCCAAATAATCTAATAAGGCTTTTTGGTTGTATGTCCAGTGGTTTGGAAGTTCTTCTGCATCAATTTTTTTAGCAGTGCTTAATTCAAGCGTAAGTTCTCTACAATTATGATAATAATTCATATAATCCTGCCTTGAACCAGTAATAGTGTACCAATCATGACCATTAGTAACGCCATTGCCTTGACCTGTAAGATATCCAGATGGGGAGTTTTCTTGTGCGTTGTTTGCATATTCACGCGAAACCAATACCCACCAATCATTATCGGCAGGATAAGTAGGCTCGGTATCATAAGGATAATTAACTAATTCGGCTCCACTATGTGAGTTTGCCGACATAACAAAATTTCTTCCGCTAGCATAATTCATAAACTCAACAGTTTCTGCACCATAAACTTTACTATCAGGATGTTCGCCAGCAATAAAATCGTGATAATTTCTGTTTAGGTCGATATTTGCTGCATTATTTCTGCGGCTATCTGCCACTGTATTGTCTCCTCCGTAATATGTTCCATCGGGATTTGCAAACGGATTGATAAATATTTGCACATTATCAACTAAGTTTGTTATTTGGGTATCTGTTCCATAGTTTACCAAGATATGCTCAATTAAACGAAGGAAAAGCATACCTGAAACGAGTTCATCGCCATGCATCATTCCAGTATAAAAAAACTCAGGTTCAGCTTCTTGAACAGCAACATTATCCGATATCTTAACAACAAGTAAAAGTCGCCCATCACCACTGTATCCAATTGTATCAAGTGTGCAGATATCAGGATAATTGGTAGCAAAATTTTGCATCATTTCTAAATAAACTTCATAAGTCGGATAACGATCCCAGTTTGCCATCTCCGAAATATTAGTTGCCATTGTTAGTGCTTTTGACGAGTAATAGTCTTCTACTATTTCAAAATCTTTCCCAGTTTCAAGAAATTTTGTAAATTGTTGCTGATTTGCATAAGCTTTAACATCTTTTCCATTATAAAAATCAACCGATAATATATCAACAAAACTCTGAATTTCGGATGGATTAGCCTTAAAACTAAAGTAAATTTCCCCCCGATTGCTTAAAATAGATTTTGCATCAACATTTAACATTGCCTGTGAAAACGCAAAGTAGCTTATACAAAAAACAAATAATACCAAAAATATTTTTTTCATTCTAATATTGTTTACTTAAATCTCTCAATTTTGATAAAAATAGTTTGAAATAACAAATGCTATTACAATCTAAAGCTTGCATGAATTTTAGACGCATAAAGTTAGTAATTGGTTCATTAAAAACATAAGTTTTGTTAATATTTTTATAAAAAACATATTTAATAGCTATTATTTAGCTAAAACTATTAAATTTGTAATAGAAACTTTTAAATTTATGCCAGATATTGTTATTTTAGGTTCAGGAAATGTTGCAAATCATTTTGCAAAGGCTCTAAAAAAGGCCGAAATAAATATTAAACAGATTTTTGGACGCAATATTGAAACTGTTTCGGAGCTTGCAAAAAGTATTAATTCTTCTTATACAACTAATATTGCCGATATCGTTCAAGATGCAGATATTTACTTTTTTATAATGAATGATGAGGCAAACATAAGTATTTGTAATCAAATCAATATAAAACCTAATTGCATTCTTGCACATACTGCTGGTAGCCAGTCGATTAATATTTTTAAAAATAAAACTCCAAATTATGGCGTTTTTTATCCTTTTCAGACTTTTACAAAATCTGTTGAAACAGACTTTAGTAATGTGCCGATTTGTTTAGAAGCCTCAAATAACAAAACATATTTAGAGTTTGAGAAAATTGCCCAAAAACTTAATTGTAAAACCTTTAATCTCGATGCCTCTAAACGCGAAATTGTGCATCTTAGTGGTGTTTTTGCTGCTAATTTTATGAATCATTGTGTAAATATTGCCGAAGTTATTTTAACAGAAAACAATATTAGTACTGATATTATAAAACCACTTTTGGAGCAAAGTTTTTTCAAACTCTTGAATAACAAGGCAGCAAATTCGCAAACTGGACCAGCAATAAGAAACGATAATTTTACAATTGAAAAACATATAGAACTTATTAAAGAAAACAAGCAATATTCCGAAGTTTATCAGGTTTTAACCAATAGTATCAAATCAAAATTTAAAATAAAATAAAAAATGCACAAAGATTCTCTCCGCAATCTCAATTTTAAAGAAATATTATCAGATATTGAAGCTATGTTTTTTGATATTGACGGTGTTCTTGCTTCATCGCAGGCAATGATTACCACTAATGGCGATTTAGATAGAACAACTAATGTAAAAGATGGATATGTATTAAAACAAGCGATAAAAAAAGGCATAAAAATCTTTATTATTTCGGGTGGTTATAATAAAGATGTGCAGTTGAGATATCAAAATTTGGGAATTGAGGATGTAATACTAAAATGCAAAAATAAACTCCCTGAATTTGAACGATTAGTGTCAGAAAACAATCTAGACATTAGTAAAATCTTATATATGGGCGATGATATTCCTGATTATCAAGTAATGCAAAAAGTTGGATTGCCATGTTGTCCTTCAGATGCAGCTTCGGAAATTAAGGAAATTTCACTTTATATCTCGGATAAAAAAGGTGGAGAAGCTTGTGTTAGGGATATTGTAGAACAGGTTATGCGGGCAAAAAACATTTGGATGTGCGATGATTCTTTTGAAACGTAGAATTGATAAAAAATAAACTATGGGAACATTTCTTAAATTAATTCGTTGGAAAAGCATACTTGTTGCGACACTTGTAATGTTTTTGATGAAATACGCTATTATTATACCTGTTTATAGGTATTATGATGTTGTGCCTGGGCTGTCTGATACAGGGTTTTTCTTTTTGATAATGGCCTCAATGTTTATTTTGGCAGGAGGAAATGTTATTAACGATTATTTTGATCGCAAAACAGATACTATAAATCGCCCAGAGAAGGTTCTTGTTGGTTTTACGGTAAATAGACGAAAAGCGATATTTTTGCACTCCGCATTTACGTTCTTAGGTGTTGTTTTTGGAGTTATTACAGCTTGGTTTACTGGTAAAATCATAGTAGGATTATATTTCTTTTTTATTAGTTTATTAATTTGGATTTATTCATATAATCTTAAAAAGAAAGCCCTTGCAGCAAATATTACTCTTTCGTTTTTAGTGGCACTAATACCTCTCACGGTCGGAATTACTGAATATTATGCTCTTGAAAAATCTCTTTTTCAGTGGGATATTGACACAGCTAGAGCGATAAAAATGGCTTTCCAAACAATTATTGGATTCTCGATTTTTACGTTTCTTATAAATTTGATGCGAGAGCTCATTAAAGATTGTCAAGATTTTATTGGCGATTATAAAACTGGAATAAAATCGGTTCCAATTGTGATTGGTAAAAAAAATACAAATTTTCTGATTTCAATAATTTCCATGTTGTCAATAGTATATTTGGTTCTGATGTGGGAAGCCTATCTGTCAAAACTTGTGTTTTTTCAAGGTGATATGATTGCAAGAATTTATATCTATTGTGTTTTAATTGCTCCACTATTAGTGTTGAGTATTCGTTCAGTTTGGGGAAATAAAATCATTAAATACAGACGCTTAAACATTTTAACAAAGTTTATTATGTTTTTTGGAGTCTTGTTCAGTATAATTTTTAGTTTTGCAATATATGGTAAAATTTAATCCCAATATAAATTATGAAATTTTGCTTGCTTCGGCAAGTCCACGAAGACAAGAACTTTTACGTGGTCTAAACATTCCGTTTAAATTAGTTAAGGCTCCCGACATTAACGAAACTATTGATAAAAACCTGTATAAAGAAAATATTGCAATCAATTTAGCCGAGCAAAAAGCAAATTCTTATAAAGGACTGCTGGATAATCAGTTGCTGATAACTGCCGATACAATAGTGTGGATTGACGATAAAGTTTTAGGAAAACCAGATGACTATTCCGATGCTTTTCAAATGTTGAAGCTCCTTAGCGGAAAACCACATTATGTAATTACTGGTGTCTGTCTTAAAACAAATAATAAAACAAAATTATTTCACGCCGAAACATTAGTTAAATTTTCAAAATTAGAAGACGATGAAATAAGATTTTATATCGAACAATATAAACCCTACGATAAAGCCGGAGCTTATGGAATTCAAGAGTGGATCGGTAAAATTGGAATTGAACATATCGAAGGTTCATTTTATAATGTTATGGGACTGCCTGTACATAAGTTGTATAAAGAGTTATTAGCGTTTTAAATGTAAACATCGCATTTATACGGACAATTAAAGAATACGAAGATTATGAAGAAATTAAGATAGATTATATAGCAGCATATAGATAAGAAAAAGTATTTATCTTTGATAATTTGCTAATTGGCAAAAAAAGACAGACATTAACTCTGTCCTTTAGGGCGAGGGTCAAGAACATAAACTAGTTGGCGGAAAAACAAACATTAACCCCGTCCTTTAGGGCGAGGGTCAAGAACATAAACTAGTT
>JAQVOR010000154.1 GCA_028702535.1 Bacteroidales bacterium | reverse complement strand
CTAACGGTCGGCATACAATAAAATACTTGTTGCCTAGGGCAAATTCTTTTTCCCATTGTCATTCCTTTTATTTGTAAATAAAAATCATTAAATTCAATTTTGCAAACATAAGAGGGCTTTAATATCAATAAAAAATAATCACACTCTAAACAATTTGTCCAGAGGACATATACAATATTTACCCCATATTAATGTTCAAAGAAATATGCGTTTGCCATGAGATTATCAGACTACAAAGACTTTTTCTGCCAAATAAAACCTATATTTGTGTGTTGTATTAAAATATTGGCATGATAAAAAGTATCCTTATAGTCGATGATGTACATCCAATAATACCAAAAGAGCTTAGTGCTGCTGGGTTTAATATTATTGATGCAACAAAATTAGACAAAAACGAATTGATTAACACAATTCAAAAAGCGTCAGGCATCATTATAAGAAGTAGAATTACAATCGATTGTGAGATAATTGATGCAGCTAAATCACTACAATTTATTGCTAGGGTAGGAGCAGGCATGGAAAGCATTGATACTGAATATTGCAAAAGGCAAAATATTATTTGTCTTAACTCTCCCGAGGGCAATAGGGATGCGGTTGGTGAGCATGCGGTTGGAATGCTTTTGAGTTTACTAAACAACTTAAATATTGCCGACAAGCAAGTTAAATCGGGTATCTGGCAAAGGGAGACTAATCGTGGTCGGGAGCTCGGTTCAATGTGTGTTGGTATTATTGGTTATGGTAATATGGGGAGTAGTTTTGCACAAAAGCTTTCAGGTTTCGGCTGCAAGACAATATCTTATGATAAATATAAGACAGGATATGCTGACGGAAATACAACAGAGGTAAGTCTGGTAGATATTTTTGAAAAATCAGATGTTTTAAGTTTACATGTTCCACTAACCGAAGAAACAAACTATCTTGTTGATGAGAATTTTATCTCAAATTTTAAAAAGGATATTTTTCTTATCAATACAGCACGTGGATTTGTTGTTAAAACCCAGGATTTAGTAGCTGGATTAAAAACAGGTAAAATATTAGGTGCAGCTCTTGATGTTATTGAATATGAAGAAAGTTCATTTGAAAAAACTGGCGATCTATTAAATAATAAAAATTTTCAATATCTTGCAAAGCAGCAAAATGTGATTATGTCTCCTCATATAGCAGGATGGACAAACGAATCGAAACTTAGACTTGCAACAGTGTTAATTGATAAAATAAAAGTTCTTAATTTATGATTTACGAAGACGAATACAGAGAACAAACAGTAATTGAGATTGCGAAAAAGATGGCCTTAGCAGCTAGAACCGCTCCAAAAGGACGAGGTCGCAATACAATAGAGACTCTTATTGCCACTGGTTCTGATTTAGAAAAAATCGCCAAGCAGATGGATAAAATTGCCATCGAAAAAAGTCAAGGTTTTTTTGCAAGAGATGCCCAAAATTTAAGAAACTCGGAGGCAGTACTTTTTATTGGGACAAGCATTGATCCGTTAGGATTGCAATATTGTGCTTATTGTGGGCTAACAAATTGCGAAACTAAAGACTTACAAAAAGATATCCCTTGTACATTCAACACTGTGGATCTTGGGATTGCAATTGGTTCAGCTGTTAGCATAGCCGCCGATAACCGAATAGATAATCGTGTAATGTTTTCAGCAGGACTTGCAGTAAAAGAACTAAATTTATTTGACGAGAACATTAAAATTATCTTTGGAATTCCACTAAGTGCAATCCAAAAAAACATATATTTTGACCGCAAATAACGGTAAAGTTTTTGCATTAAAATATAGACATCGTTTATAATTAAAACTTATGAAAAAAATTATACTTTTTTACTTTACATTATTATTCTGTCTTAATATATTTTCTCAAAAGCCAGAAAGCATAAAATCTGATGGCAGATATATTTGGGGTGAAGCAACTGCCTCAAGTCTTGACCAAGCCGACAATTTTGCCGTTAAAGATTTGGTAAGTCAGGTTTCGACAAAAGTCGAAAGCAGCTTTTCGACAACTATGATTGAGAGTGGCGAGAATCTAAAAGAATATACACGCTCGGCAATTAACACATATTCAAACATTTATCTTAATGATGCCAAAAGAATTGTTGTTAATAAAAGAAACAAAGTATATGTTTTAAGATATATGGAAAGAGATATTGTAGATGCAATTTTTACAAATCGCAAATTAAAAATACTCGACTATACAAATCTGGCAGTTCGTGCCGAAAAAAACTATCGAATTGGAGATGCGTTGAGATACCACTATTGGGCTTTGGCTTTATTAAATTCGCACCCCGAAAAAAATGCAATTCGTTATCAACTTGATGATAATACACAAATTAGTTTAATAACATTTATTAATAACGAAATTGATAAAATTTTACAGTCAATAGAATTAACAATTACTGATACTGTAAATCTTAATAAGTCAAAATCGTTTATTTTAAATGCTAAATATATGGATCAAGATGTGGCGAATCTTGACTACGTTTATTGGACTGGAGATACATACTCAAGTCTTTACTCAGCAAAAAACGGAAAAGCGGTAACGGAATTTTTTTACAATCAAGCCGATGGTTTTTCGGATTTAAGAATTAAATTAGAATATCAATATTTATCACGCACAAAAATAGATTCTGAAGTAGAATCTGTAATGGAAATGGCATCTTTGCCAAGGTTAAAAAACGCAGAAATAAATATCCCTTTAGCAAAACAAAATAAATTTATACCTAATATTATCCAACAGCAAGAATTAAAAGCAGTAGGGATTTATCAGTCAAATAGTACAAAAAACAAAACAAGTACTGATGAGCAATGTGCGAATTATAGAAAATCTGTAACACTTATAAATCAATCAATTCTTAGCAAAAGATCAGATAATATCATAGACTTGTTTACAGATAATGGATTGCAATGTTATAATAATATAATAAAATACGGGAACGCTCAAATACTGCCACAAAAAGATTCCTTAAGATTTATTAGTGTTAATAATCAAACTATGATGCGATCTATTCCGATGTTGTTTAGTTTTCCTAATAATCATAGAAAATTTGTCGAAAATATAGTTTATACATTTGATTCAACGGGCAAAGTAAATAATATAAATTTTGCATTAAGCGATGTTGCGATAAATGATGTTTTATCAAAATCAGAAAGGTTTGGGTCTGATGAGGATAAATATTTTCTTATTGATTTTCTTGAAAGTTATCAAACCGCTTATGCCTTGGAAAATATAGATTATATAGAGTCTGTTTTTTCTGATGATGCACTAATAATTGTGGGAACAGTACTTGAAAAATTGGAACCTATCGAAGGAATGTATAAACAACTTGATACAGAAAACATTAAATATACCAGATATTCAAAAGATGAATATATGAAACATTTGAAAAAAGCATTTAATTCCAAAGAATATATAAATATTGCTTTTGAAGAGACAGATATTAAGAAAACCGGGGGCGATGATAAGGTTTACGGCATTCAATTAGCACAGAATTATTACAGCTCAAATTATTCGGATAAAGGATACCTTTTTTTAATGATTGATTTGAATGATACTCTTAATCCTAAGATTTATGTGCGGACATGGCAGCCAGAAAAAAACTTGGATGGCAGTGTTATCGGACTTGAAAATTTTACAATAAGATAAACTATGAAATACGAAGGAAACATAACAAAAATGCGGTCGGAATATGCTTATCCAGTTAAGTACTTTCTATCAGTTGGCGAAGATGAGATAAACATGAACTCACTGATAAATAAGCAATTAATTATTACATATCAACACAAAATCAACTGCATCCACTGTGGTGCTGAGACAAATAAAAGTTTTCATCAAGGATATTGTTATTCATGTTTTATGAGTACTCCTCAGTGTGATGCAGGAGTTTTACGTCCAGAATTAGACATGTCGCATGAGGGCATAAGCCGTGATATGGAATGGGCTAAGAAAAATTCACTGATAGATCACTATGTATATCTTGCAATTACAGGTGGAGTTAAAGTTGGGGTTACACGTCATACTCAAATTCCTACACGCTGGATAGATCAAGGTGCAATGAAAGCCATCAGATTTGCCAAAACACCGTATCGAAATCTAGCAGGACAAATCGAAGTGGATTTAAAACAGCATGTATCAGATAAAACCAATTGGAGTAAAATGCTAAAAAGTAAAGGGACAGATTTAAGTTTAACAAAAATTAAAGAGGAACTATCAGATAAACTTTTGCCAAATTTTAAAACTTATCTTAGCTTAAATAATAATATCGAGATATTCACTTATCCATTTGAATATCAGATAGATAGCTTTAATACAGTAAGCTTTGAAAACATAGAAACCATTAGTGGAAAACTTATAGGTATAAAAGGACAATATTTAATATTTGAAAACGGAAATGTATTTAACATACGAAAACATAACGGATATTTAGTTTCGATAGAAACACAATAATTACTATTTTTCTTTTAATCATCAAATTAATTAAAATAGTGTAATATGGATTTGAATCCTGATATTATTAAATTTTTGCATAAAGCACAAGCAATTTGCAGCAAGGCGGAGAAATGCAAGTCAGATATAATTAAGCATTTGCAAAAATATGAGTTGTCTGAAAGCGATATAGATTCGATAATTAAAGAATTAATTGAAGATAAATTTATAGATGATTCGAGATATGCGAAGTTTTATGTAAACGACAAACTAAAATTTAATAAATGGGGAAAAATTAAGATACGATATTTTTTAAAACAAAAACAAATTGACGATTACATAATTAATGATATTTTACAACAAATAGACGATGATTTTTATATTGAAATATTAAAAACACTTATCAAACAAAAATTGAGGTCAATTAAGAAATCTGATGATGAGATTAAGAAGAAATCTGCAGTATTAAGATTTGCAATTAGCCGTGGATTTGAATATGGTTTGATTATGAATATTATAAATAAATCCTAAGGGTTTGTCAAATAATAAAGTATGCAGAATTGACTGAGCTATTTTGTTGTTTTTCGAGACGCAAAAATTAGCTAATAGCTTAGTTTATTGTTTGACAATCCCTAAGCTGGTTTTTTTTTGTTATTTTTGTACAAAACTTTAAATATGTTAACTACTGATAAACTAAAAGATGCAAAAAGGCGAATAGAAGCTTTGAGGAGGTATCTTTGACATAGATGCAAGAGAAAAACTAATCGCATCTGAAGACACAAAAGCACAACAAGCTGATTTTTGGGATGATCCTGAAAAAGCAGAAGTAGTTCTAAAAAACATTAGCAAAGAAAAAAAATGGGTTACAGAATATAATATTGTCTTATCAAAATATGAGGATACAGAGGTTTTATTTGAGTTTTATAAATCTGGTGATGTTTCGGAACAAGAAATAGAAGAAGATTTTGCCAAAACTATTTCATTTATAGAAGACCTTGAATTTAAAAACATGTTAGGCAACGAAGAGGATAGTTTGGATGCCATAATTACAATAAATGCTGGAGCTGGAGGTACCGAAAGTAACGATTGGGCAGAGATGTTAGAACGTATGTATCTACGATATGCTGAAGATAATTCATATAAGACTCAATTAATTCATCGTCAAGAGGGTGATAGTGCAGGAATAAAGTCGGTAACTATCAGGTTTAGCGGAGATTTTGCTTATGGATATTTAAAATCTGAAAGTGGAGTTCACAGATTAGTAAGGCTATCACCTTTTGATTCGGCACATAAGAGGCATACTTCATTTGCGTCGGTTTTTGTTTATCCTTTAGTTGATGATGATATTACAATTGAGGTTAATTCATCGGAAATAGAATGGGATACATACAGAAGTGGAGGAGCTGGAGGACAAAATGTAAATAAAGTTGAAACAGCAGTACGTTTACGGCATCTCCCAACAGGGATAGTAATCGAAAATAGCGAGACAAGAAGTCAGCTTAAAAATAGAGATAATGCAATGCGCCTATTAAAATCTCAGCTTTATGAATTAGAGTTACGCAAACAGCAGGACGAGAAAGACAAATTAGAAGGACAAAAGCGTAAAATTGAGTGGGGTTCCCAAATAAGGAATTATGTATTGCATCCGTATAAATTAGTTAAAGATTTACGTACAGGCTATGAGACTGGTAATGCACAAGGTGTTTTAGATGGTCAAATAAGTGAATTTATCAAATCATATTTAATGGAGTTTGACAATTAGTTTCATTACTGCCAAAACATCTCGAAATTTATTAATAAAAAAAAACTTCATAATTTCTTATGAAGTTTTTTTTAAGATTGGCAGCGACCTACTCTCCCACAAACATGCAGTACCATCGGCGCAGGTAAGCTTAACTTCCGAGTTCGGAATGGGATCG
>JAQVOR010000043.1 GCA_028702535.1 Bacteroidales bacterium | reverse complement strand
ATACTTTATTTGATGTTGAGATTGATGAATCTTGGGGATTTTCTGAAATCACTGAATTTCTCGGACAGCAATTTGGAGTTGGGGTAGATATTGGAATTTATGCCTTATTTCGTTCAGCATTTGAAGCACATGGTTTTCATTCGGGTAGCTTTAGTCTTGACTATCCAATAGCGGTTACAATGGATTTCCCCGAAGATTTTACTTTCGATTATGGTGGTCCAGCAACAATACATTCTTCTTATGAAGTTACTGAAGGTTGGAATTTAGAAACTACCTTTCCTCCTGTGGGGGTTGTAACTCTTGATCTTGAGTACGAATTTAATCCTTTTATGGATATCTTAGTTTGTGTTTTTAGTTGCGATACAATTCATTTGATACCTGCAAACGTTAGCGTACCGCATACCCTTGATACAATTCTACATCTTGATACTGGCGGAGACCCTCCTTATGCTGTTTATCCTTGTTACGTTGGCGATGAGTTGACTTTTTGTCATTCATATACTGACACAATATTAGTCGATTTAACAGACCTTTTGGAATTTAACTTTGAACTTTTCCTTACTATGCCAAATGTAATTACCGAAGATTATATTGAAGAGGGTACAAACTGCCTGATAGCACATGGTGCAGATCCTTATATGGACGTAAACCTCGATGTAATTGGTTTTTTATATGTGATGGCGGGATATATTCCAGAGCCCGAAGGACCGCAGATACAAGAAGCTATTGCCTTTTTAAATGGAACAATCTCTTATCCTTTAAATACTCCGCTTGGAGATATAGTTTTTGTAATAGACTACTCGCTTTTGAGTGTGGATTTTGTAATTACTAATACATTACATCAGGATATTTATTTCTGTCCAACAATATGGGCAACTCTTGACTTTCCTGTCGAAATGCCTTATAGTATAACTGATCCTACAAATGGTGATATCGAGGTGGATAGTGGTTTTGGCGATACAATTACATTTGCTGTCGGTAATGACTTGACAATACAATATCCTTGTCACGACTGGGATTCGATGTATGTGGGTTGCCGATACAATATACAACCGACAATTCGTAATCACACTTGGGACAGTATCGCATTCTCATTTGTTATTGAGGCTTTAAGTGTTAGCATTAAGATAGAGACACCTTTCAAATCATCAATCGCACCAGCAATAATGCCTGAGTTTACTTTGCCAGGAGAAGAACCTTCGCCTCCAAAGTCTCCTTCTATTGAATATTTGGGATATTATGACGATTCTGAGGCAAAAGATATTGGCCCTTTGGAAATTGGTCCTTTATTTGAATGGACTATAAGCCTTGGTTATGTTCCACTTACTTGGTTTGACCAAACATGGGAACTCATGCATTTTGCAGAAGACATAGTTTTTGATGGAACATATATAAAACCTTACGACAAATCAGAGGTTAATGCTTTGCTATACACAAATGGTGCTTATTGTTACGGACAAGCTTATGATTATGTTTATGCCGAAGCACAAAATGGAATGCCTCCTTATGATTTTGAATGGTCAACTGGACACACAAACTTTAATTTGTTTACTGATACAGATAGCATTTTTGCTGTACCTGATTATTATTTGGTAACCATCACAGATGATAATAATTGTAAATCTTACGACTCTATTGCTGTTACCATTAATCCTCCTCTTTTACACTCAATTACTGCTACTGATGTTGATTGCCATGGCTTCTTTACTGGTGCTATTCAAACCCAAGTAAGTGGCGGAACCGATCCTTATTCTTTTATTTGGTCAAATGGAAGTTTGCAGCAAAACCCAAATGAGCTTTCAGCGGGGTGGTATTATGTAACAATATCAGATTTTGTTAATTGTGCTGTTTATGATTCGATCTTTATTGATCAACCTCCTACTCCTGTAACTATAGTAACTAACACTACACATATACCTTGTCATGGAACAGATTATGGAGCTATTGATATTACTCTTTCGGGAGGCAGTCCACCATATTCTGTTGAGTGGTCTAGTGGACAAACTTACCAAGATTTGAGCAATCTTCCTGCAGGGATTTATACTCTTTCAGTTACCGATGCAAACAATTGTCTCTGGACGCAAAATATCGAAGTGATTGAACCAGATACACTTATAGCTAATATTAATTCTACTAATATTCCATGTTTTGGATTAAATAATGGAAGTCTTAATGTTCAAACAATTGGCGGAACTCAACCTTATACATATCATTGGTTTCACGATCTTAATTATAATTCGCAAATTTTAACGAATATGCACCCTGGATATTATTTTGTGTCAGTAACAGATGCAAATGGATGTGCAGACACTGCTAGTGCAACCGTATCTCAACCCGATGAGCTAATCCTTAATTTTAATATTCGTAATGTTAGTTGTAAAGGTGGACATAATGCCTATATTATTGTTAGTCCACTGGGAGGAGTACCTAATTATAATGTAGCTTGGAGCAATGGCTATTATTCCGATTCTATAGGAAACCTACCTATCGGCGATTATACAATCACTGTTACTGATAATAATAGTTGTCAAAGTATTGAAACTATTACAATAACAGAACCAGCACAAAGCCTTAATTCAAGTTTTATGCAAATTACTAATGTTAGTTGTTTTAGCTTTTCGGATGCAAACTCAAATGTAGCTCCAAATGGTGGAACAGCCCCATATCAGGTGGTGTGGGAAGATGGCGTGGTTCAAGAAGAATTTGTAGGTTATGAAATGCTTGCGAATATTTATTATAATATTACAGTTACAGATATTAATAATTGTATCTATTTTGATAGTATTAAATTTACGCAACCTCCTTTACTAAGGCTTGAAGGCTCAACAAATCCAGTTAATTGTGGCGTTTCAGCAGGTAGTGGAACTGTCAATGCTCAAGGTGGTACAGCTCCCTATACATATTTGTGGTCAAACCATGAAACAACGATGATAGCAGATAATTTATCTGCTAGCGAAGTTTTTGTAGTTGTAACAGATAATCATTTATGTGTTGATACTTTGTATCTTATTGTTGATAAAAAAGGAAAAATATTTGGAACTTATGAAGTTACACAACATAACTTATGCTTTAATGATAGTATGGCAAGTGCAGTTGCATATTTGCCCGAAGGGTTTGAACCTAAAACATTCTTATGGTCGAATGGTCAAATAGGAGATGCTGCTGCTAATTTGCATGCTGGAAAATTTCTTGTGTTTGCTGCTGATAAATACAATTGTACAGATACTATTGAAGTGTTAATTACCCAACCCGACTCTATTAATCCTAATATTATTTTAACCGAACCCTCATGTAGTAATGTTTACGATGGTGCAATAGAAGTGTCTCCTACTGGGGGCACGCCAGATTATTATTATTTGTGGGATAACGGAGATAGTATTGATAAAATAACTGGAATAAGAGAGGGAACTTATATGCTAACCATTACAGACGCAAATGATTGTTCTTTTATTTATTATATAGATTTGCCAGAAACCGAATATTGCATAAGCATCTACAATACCATTACTCCAAACAATGATGGAGTAAATGATACATGGATTGTCGAAAATATTAATCGCTTTCCATTTAATAAAGTCTGGATATTTAACAGAGTTGGTAATGAAGTTTTCTATACTGAGAATTATCAAAATGACTGGGACGGAACATTTAACGGAAAAGACTTGCCCGAAGCTACATATTATTATATAATTGATTTAGGTACGGGTAAAGATCTTATAAAAGGTCATGTAACAATAATTAGGTAAGTATGAATCAAAATAAATATTTTTATATAATAACGCTATTTTTAGTCTTTTTCGGATTATCAAATTATAATCTTAATGCTCAACAATTACCGCATTTTAGAAATCCATTTTTTAATTTATTCGTTCAAAATCCAGCAACAATAGCAGTATCTGATGTCCCCGATATTATGCTTAATCATCGCTCACAGTGGATAGGCTTTTCAGGTGCACCAAAAATGTCAACACTGGCAGGTAAATATTTATTCCGAGATGATATGGCCGCTGGTGTTTATATGATGAGTGATAATTATGGGCTAACGCAAAAACTTGATTTTAGTGTAAATTACGCTTATATTTTAAAAACAGAGCAATTCAATTTGAGTTTTGGTCTTGCATGGACAATTACACAATATAAACTCAAGGGAACAGAAATAAGTATCTATGATGTTAATGACCAGATAATTAATCAAAATATGGACGATAAAACCTGGAAACCCGATGCTAATGCAGGCTTATTTATTTATAATAAAGATTTTTATGCAGGTTTTTCAATTTTGCAATTATTCAAAACAAAATATACGTTTTTTCAAACTACTAATGATGTGCCAGGACTAATAAAAGATCATCGACATTTTATTGTCTCAGGAGCATATAATATTAATAGTCAAGACTTGCATAAGTTTTCACCATTTACAAATCTGTATTTCGCAAATTCAACGCCTTTTAAATTTGACTTGGGTGCTAATTATACCTATAATTCATCTTTCCTAAGTTCTCTATTTCTTAGTAAAAGTGATGCTTTAGTCTTTTCAGTGGGGTATAAATATGACCGGTTTTATTTATCTTATTCCTTTGATTTTGTATTAACGAGAATCAGAAACGTAAGTAGCGGAGCTCACGAAATTTGTATCGGAATATATCTATCTCAAAAGCAATCTGCGAAAAGAGATTCGAGTCCTATGTTTTAGGCTGAGTTCGATATAATTTTTGAGTTTAAAACGCTTAGAAATAGTGAGATTCAATTAAATATTACGTAGAACACAGGTTTTAGTATTATTTAAACTTTATACTAAAATTTTGACTTTATATTGCCGACAAAAAAACTAAATCCTATTTCTGCCAGTAACTATAAGGCAATGTAAACGTCAGTAAAGACAAGCAAACCACACACCAAAACTTTAGTGTCTAATGTTTACAAACATCTTTGACAATACTTTCTCTAAAAATCATAGTTTTTGTGCAGACATTATGTAAAAAGAGACAACTAAAACATTATTTTTGCGTTTTTCTAAAAAATATCTAACACTCTGCTTGATAATTATTGTAAATAAGTATATTTGTGTTTTAATCGTTTACTTTAAAGTTGAAAATTTGTATATACTGTCTAAAATATTAAATCGGATTTATAATAATTGGAGACAAGCAATAAATAAAAACATAAACTTTAATAAATTTCGTGCAGGGTGGTTAGTGAGGCGCTTATTTATGCTTGTTTGTATTGTATTTATATCATATAAAACTAATAAATTATGACCGAGGGTTTGAATCGTAACAATTGTAAGATGTTTTCGTAAAACATAAAAATGAAAAGCTTATTGGTATATTTGATTATAAGTCTGTTTGCGGTAAATATTTTTGCTCAGCAGGTGCCTTTATATAGTCAATATTTAGAAAATAATTATATTATTAATCCAGGTGTAGCAGGTTCGGAAAAAATGTATTCGCCTTTACTTTTGAGTGTCCACAAACAGTGGATTGGAATTCAGGAAACACCCTCTACGCAATATGTTTCATTACACCACAGGCTTGCAAATGATATTATGGGTATAGGAGGTTTGATATTTCACGATAGTTTTGGCCCTGTAAGAATGATAGGCATTCAATCAACTTATGCGTATCACCTTAAAGTCGGTAAAAAACTGAGAGTTTCATTCGGACTGAACGCTATTTTTATGCAGTATATTTTGCAACTAAGCCAAGATGATTTTTACGGTTACGAGCCTATTCTTACAAGAGAAAGAACAAGTGTAACTGTTCCAGATGCGAGTTTTGGCGTTTATGCGTATTCTGAAAATTATTGGGGAGGGATTTCTATTTCGCATGTTCTTCAATCAAAAATGAAAATTTCTGGAACATGGATAGATGATTCTAATAAAATGGTACGCCATTATTTTGCTATGGGAGGTTATAAGTTTTCATTTCCTGGACAGTATCACCTCGAAATCGAACCCTCAGTTTTATTCAAATTTACCGAAACTACCCCATTACAAACAGACTTTAATATGAAAATCTATATAAATAAAAGGTTTTATACTGGCTTGTCGGTAAGAAGTGGAGACTCATTTGTTGCTATGTTTGGATTTACTTTTGACGATTATTTCTTTGGTTTAGCTTATGATTTTACTTTTAGTGATTTATCAAGCCACACTATAGGATCCCAAGAGTTAGTTTTTGGCTGGAATTTAGGTATAAATTCCTCGCAAGGACGTTCTTTTTATTAAAATGTAAAAATTATTGATTAATATTTTGTTTGTAATAAAAAATACTCTAAATTTGTAAATAAGTAAATTTTGTTATTAGTTTATATAATTTATATAACCTCCTTATTATGAAAAGATTTGTACTAATATTTGCTTTCTTTAGTTTTGCTCTGACAAGTGTATTGCAGGCACAACAGTTACCGCTTTATAGCCAATACATGATGAATGATTTTTTTATTAATCCTGCAATTGCTGGAAGCAAAGATTATTCGCCTGTGTTACTAAGTGTTCATAAACAATGGATAGGAATTAATGACTCTCCTTCTACTCAAACTTTAAGTGGACATACTATGCTTGCAAACAACAATGTCGGTATTGGGGCGATCCTTATTAACGATGGGTTTGGCCCCGAAAGTCATATAGGTTTGCACGCAATATACTCATACCATTTCCATATTGATAGATTGAATAAAATTTCTTTAGGATTGTCAGCAATCGCATTCCAGTATAAAATGGACCAAAGATTCTTTAATCTCACAATTTATGATGACCCTGCCATTACATATATGATCGAGAAAACTATCGTGCCTGACGCTACTTTTGGCGTTTATGCTTATGGTAAAAAATACTATGCCGGTATCACTGCCGCTCAACTTTTTCAATCAAGATTAAAAATTAACAGAAACCTTGACGATAATATTATGGTAAGGCACTATTTTGTTATGGGTGGATATAAATTTACTTTTCCAAATTCTCCACAACTCGAAATCGAACCTTCGGTGTTGATGAAAATGACAGAAATTACTCCACCCCAATTTGATGTTAATCTCAAGTTTTATTATAATCAAGATTATTGGTTCGGAATGTCGATTAGACCAGGTGACGCCTTTATAGCCGCTATTGGGTTTAAACACAATCAGTATTATTTCGGATACGCTTATGACTTTACTTTCTCAGATTTGTCAGGATATACGGTTGGCTCTCAAGAAATTATCTTTGGAATGAATATTGGCGAAAATGTTAGACGTAGTCGTAGTTTCTTCTAAAATTAAATAAGAAAATTTGTAAAGTTAATGAGTAAAGTAGTTGCGGCAAAATTAACGCAACTGTTTCAAAGTCAAGACTTTAAATGCTTATAACAACTGGATAAATGACGATCTCCCTAAATCAATAAGTGCAAATTTAAATAATCCAAGTATGAAAAAAATAATGGTTCTCTTACTAATAGTAATAGTATTTGGAACTTTATCGGCTCAACCTAAATACGATTCAATCGGTCAATTTTATGAATATCAAAATAATTGGGCAATAGTAAAGCTTGATAATAAACTTGGATTTATTAATAGCAAAGGCAAAGAAATTGTAAAACCGATTTACGATTCAATCGGACAATTTTATGAATATCAAAACAATTGGGCAATAGTAAAGCTTGATAATAAACTTGGATTTATTAATAGCAAAGGCAAAGAAATTGTAAAACCGATTTACGATTCAATCGGACAATTTTATGAATATCAAAACAATTGGGCAATGATAAAACTCAATAATAAATTTGGATTTATTAATAACAAAGGGAGCGAAATTGTGCAACCGATTTACGATTCAATCGGACAATTTTATGAATATCAAAACAATTGGGCATTGGTAATAATAAACAACAAGCAAGGTTTTATAAACACCAAAGGGGATTTTATTCCAAAGGATGATTAGAAAATAGTTTTTTACAAGTGCAAAATAACAATTGATTAATTTAACCAGCGTCAATTATCTTATTTAATTCAGAAATATAATCCAGAATTTCCTCTTTCCCAATTACTTTTACTGATGAAGAAACGAATATTTGTGGTAGGGTTTCCCAGTATTTTAGAAGTTCTAACTTATACTCATCTATGCTTTTCGAAAGACTATTTACTCCAAGTTTATCACTTTTTGTAAAAACTAAACTAAAAGGAACAGCATTATTACCCAACCAATTAAGAAATTCGATATCTATTTTTTGAGCAGGATGTCGACAGTCGATAAGAACAAAAAGAGCGACCAGATTTGTCCGCTTTAAAATATAGCTTTCAATCATGCTTTTAAATTTGGCTCGCAAGGTTTTTGGCATTTTCGCATAACCATAGCCAGGTAAATCAACCAAATACCATGATTTATTTATCAAAAAATGATTCAAATGTTGAGTTTTACCAGGAGTTGACGAAGTTTTAGCTAGTCCCGAATTATTTGTGAGCATATTTATTAATGATGATTTGCCAACATTTGATCTGCCAATAAAAGCATACTCGTTAAGGTTTGCTTCAGGGCATTTCTTCAAATCTGTATTCGACATTAAAAATTCTGCGGTTTTGATTTGCATGATTATTATTTGTTAGTGATTATTTCTTCAAGAAAATCATAAAGTTTCTCTTCGTTATAAGGTTTTGCTACAATATTCATTTTATTATCTATGATAATCATCCATGGGCTTGCAAAAATTGCGTAATCGACTACAATACTACCATCCCAACCCTCACATTGGCAAATTACTTTCCAAGGTAGTCTGTTTTCTTTAAGATAATCATCTAATTCGTCCTTATTTGAATCTAATGATATTGCTACAATATCCATATTAGCCTCGTTAAAAACAGATTGAGCTGCTGCTAAACGTGGCAAAACTACCTGACAATGAGGACAATTTGTTGACCAAAATACTAATAAGGTATAATCTGTTTTCATTTCCGACAAAGTATAATCATCACCTTTTTGGGTTTTCGACAAAATGTCTGGAGCGGTTCCCCCTATTGCTAATTTTGTGTTATTATGTATGCGTAGTTTTAAATTGTCGGTTCCATCACTACAAAGGTCACCATATTCAATACTAAGTTTATAAGCTGTCTCGTTTAACGAAAGAGATTCAAGTCCTGATAAAATATATTCAAACACATAATTAAATATAACTGGCTCTCCAAAGAAAATTTTATCAAGAATAACTTTTGCAGCATTATAATAAACATCTTGGTTGTTGCTCTTGTACAATTTAAAATAATTAATAACTAATTGTGTGTAAGCGTTAGAGTTTAGCAAATCACTATCATCAATTGAGTAAAAATCAAAGTAGTTTTTTTTAAAATACTCGATTTTTTCATAATCATTGAGTTTTCGTGGTGCAGTTATTTCCTTAAACAGGCTTAAGTATCTTCCTGCAAAGCTTTTAGGATTTGTTTTAATTACTTTTTCGATATTTTTGTTTTTCAATTCCTTTTCCTGTTTGAGCTCTTTTTCTATTTTATCATAAAATTTCCCAACCGGATATATCTCTAATAATTGAGTCAAAACATCAATCTTATAATCGTAGATATAGTTTTCAATCAGATATGAGTATAGTTGAATATTTTCATCAGATTTTAATACTTCAAGATTATATTGTGGATTTTCAGGTTTAGTTCTTATATGAATATCTTCGCTGTTATAAATTATGTCAAAATAAGTCTGATTTTCTAAGTATATTCTGTACAAACCTTTTTCTTCGGTGGTAAACTGAAAGTGGAAGTTTCCGTTAGTCCCTGTTCGTATAGTGGAAATAAGTTTACTTTCTTCGCCAAATTGCTCGCAAATATTTAATTCACGATTAGGATATTCGGCGATTACTCCTGTAAAACTATATTGTGCCCAAGTAACAAGCGATGCCAGTAATATTATATTTGTCAAAAATGCTTTTATCATTATCAAATATTTAGCAATAAAAAAAGGCTGTTTAAGGAATTTCCTTTACAACCTGAGTTCAACATAATTTTTAAAGTTCAGATTGATGTAAAATGCTGAAGATTAAGGCAAATCGAGGAATAATATCGAGATATTATGAAGAGATTTAACAAAAATATTCAATATTTTACGCAAAGCTATCAATTAAAGGCTTATAAACCTTCTGAACTCAAAAATTATGTCGAATTCAGGTTTATACAGCCTTGCAAAAGTAGTTATTAACTTTTATTTTTTACATGTTTCGCACCATAATTTCTTCACTTCGGTATTAACAAAAGTTTGCACAGATAGTTTATCGCCTTTAAAAAGATCGCAGAAGAATTTAGAGTCGTGCTGTTTTATTTTTTCCATAGCGAAATAGAAACTTTTTGAATGTACTCTATACTGGACTTTTGAACAAGCCGTAGCATAAGATGTCAAAAGCACAAATGGCACTTTGCTATCAAAAACCCAAGGTTCGAGCAATTTTACAGCATATTCGTAATCACCATGATTAATAAAAACAGATGATAATTTTAAAGAGTTTTCCCAAGTCAACTCATCAAACTTTATAATTTCCTTAATTTTATTTATGCTTTTTGTAACTAGTGGGTGATTATATCCTAATGAATCTTTGTAAATGTCCATTACTTGGAACTGAAGCTCAATATTTAATAAATCTACCAGTTCAACATTAATAGGTGTATTATAAATCCTATTTATTCTTTCTTGAGTTTTACTTGTATAATCTTCATTTTCAAGATTTAGCAAAGTAACTTCACACAATATGTCGTTATATTCAACATAAATATTTTCTTGGTCTAAAGTATTCAAATCATTAATTTTCTCGAGATAGACATCATCTAGAGCGTCTTTGAAAATAAATTGTGTTAGCCAAATTTTGTTCATATTAAGACCGACATATTCTTTTCCTTGTGGGATTCTCATATCGGAGACGGCATTTTCATCATATAGTCCTTCGACTACGCGTTTGAGAATATATTTTTGTATTGCCAGAGCTTTATTAAATTGTTTTGCTTCAACCGCTTTATTAAATTGATCAACCACATATCTTTGTTCTTTACCGTCGGAGATGTCGTAAGTTACCCAGACAACAATGTCTGCATATCTATGTTGATTAAGCAAGAACTCCATTTCTTTAGCATGATTGTTTACGTAGATAATAGCCTGGTCCAGATCCATTTGGCAAATTTCATCGTAAATTGTACCTTTAGCATCATTCTTTAGAGCTTCAAAATTACTCTCAGTAACAATTGAATCAACTATACTTGCATTTTGGTTTTTTTCAAAGGCTTTAACAATGCTTTGAGCTCTTCTTTTTTGAAGGATTTGGTTTGCGTGCTGTGTACCTTCTAACGAAGAATATGCTGCTATGTATATCTGATTAATAATAAAATCGGGTTCGTTTAGAGCTTTAAGTACAGGAATCATATCTTCTGAATGGTAATCATATTTTGCTTGTTCAAAAGGAATACGGAATTTAAGTTCAGTGCTTGTAGCAGTAGGAGCATATTCGGGTGCACCAGTAATAATAGTGTCTGGTAAAATCCCAATTTTAGGGACAAAATCATAAAACTTATCGTCAACATAAGAAGGAGGCACGTTGTAACATACAGATTTGTCTTTTATAATCATCAAATTAAGCTCTACATCTTCGGGTCTAAATTCTAAGGGTAGTTCTCCTAAAATAACCTCAAGCTTAGTAACTTTATCTCTGCGTCCTTCGCCAGGAGCGATATTCTTTTTATATATTTTTTTTGACCATACACGTTTTGTCATATAGCCAATGTTTACAGTTGAATAGTCAGCAATGTTTTGTCCACGGCAATTATTAAATTGTTCTTTTTGCACAATGTCAACTGCCAATCCGTCTTTGCTGCCTTTTAAAAATCTTCTAAATTTTTTAAGATCGTTATATTTAAAAACAATTTCGCCATTGTCATTTAAAGAAAGACTTTCTTGGAGATCCATGTAATTTGGCATTTTTCGTCCAACTTTTTTACAGGAGCGTTCATCATAAGGCTTTAAACCATAAGTTTTTGTTGTAACTGGTACTGTGAGCTCTCCAGCTACATCGCCCGAAGGTAAAAATGAGGCATAATTACCAACATACATAGAGATAAACACTTTTTTACCTGACTCTTCAACTCTACCAGAGACACCAGCAAAAAAATACTTTTGTGAGAATAAAGTATTAGAGTACTTGCTGTCTGCCCATTTTTGAACAACTTCATCTGCAAGAGCATCATAACTAATATACTCGTTAGATATTTTTATTGTGTTTCTTGATATAACTTCATCACCTATTCCAGTGCCACCGGCAGCAATAAGTCGATCTCTGACAGTCTTGTAGCGTCCACTACCTTCAAGGCTTGCTTTGGAGTCTTCTGCCATCATAATTGCATGCTCTCGTGAAGGTCCCATTAGAAAATCACTGGCTTCGTAACCTTCCAAACCAATCGAATCCATATAAAAGTTTAACTTGTAAAACAGGACATCTTGAAACAATTTGTCATTAAATGATGCAGCATCAATCGGATCGCTACTATAGATGTCTCCATCCATAAATCTTTTTTGTGCTTGCAAACTCATTGATATTACAAGCATAACGAGCGTCGAGAAAATAAAAAACCTTTTCATTTATGTTAGTAATTTGGTTAATATTATTTTTGCCTAAAGTAATAAAATATATTTATTTAAAATATAATATTCTACTTTTGCTATTAACATTTTTTACACTATGATAGAACAGGTCAGAATAGACAAATATCTTTGGGCGGTTAGAATCTTTAAAACCAGAACTCTCGCAAGCGATGCCTGCAAAAAAACACGTGTTTTTGTTAATGGTACAGAAGCAAAACCATCGCGAATGACAAGAGTAAATGATAAGATTAATATTAAATTTCCACCTATAATTAGGAGCTTTATTGTTACAGGACTTCTCGAAAAAAGAGTATCGGCGAGTATAGCTGTTGATAACATTAAAGAAATTACTTCGCAACAAGAGTTAGAAAAACTAAATTTGGCAAAAAATAATTTTGTCCAACATGAAAGAGGAAGTGGTCGTCCCACTAAAAAAGATAGAAGACAAATTAATAAATTTAAAGATACTGAAATATGATTGTTGCAAATTTAAAAAAAGAAGAAAATATTATTGAATATATTATATATATGAGACAAATTCAAGATATTTTACGTGCTAATAATTTTGATATTAGCAAAATAGAAGAACTTATTATTAATAGGTATGATGTTGCAGAAAATCAAAAAACCGAAATTCGTCAATGGTATTCAAATTTAATTATCGAAATAAAAAATCAAAAACTTGAAACATCAGGTGATATTAAAGAGATAAAAAGCCTTATTGAAGATTTGACTTTATTGAACGAAAAGCTGTTAAATACTCGTGGTGAACTAAAACATAAAGAGCTATTTCGGTGGGCAGAGTCAAATATTATCGAATATCGCAAACTCTCAAGAGCTGGCGAAATATCCGATGTAGAAGTTTGTATAAATGCAATTCAGAGCCTTTTACTGTTAAGGCTCAAAAAAGAACCCATCTCTGACGAAACTGCTCAAGCAATGCAAACTTTTAGCAATATTCTTGCTAATTTGGCTTTAGAATGGCATGATAGGAATAAAGAAACTATCAATCGGTAATCTTAAAAACTAGTTATTTCTCCATATACGAAATTGAAACTAATTCGAGACCAAGTTTTAATGCATCTTCATTTTCGCTTGAGAACTCGACATCACCAAGAATATTATAATACTCATCAGGACAGTTATTAATAAAATCAGGATTCGCATAGCCGATAAACAATGTATAATCATTGAATTTGGCATCAAGTTCACTAATAAAGCCTCCGTAATCCCAAGCAAGACCAAAAAATGTAAAAGCTGCACCATTAATTTTTTGAATTTCGGGCAGATTCATCCCCAGTTCTATGCCAACACGGGTAGGATAAACCTCACCGCCATCTATGGCATCGCTTCCGTCATACGTGTAATATGAATGTGCATTTTTTACAAACTTTGTATGCTCCAAATCATTACCTATTCCCCAATATACAATTACACTATTTGTGTTTTGTGGATTAACAATTGTTACATTGTATTTTAAAGTCCCTTCTTCTTCATAAATAATTGTCTTTTCAACATTCTTATCTCCAAAATAATCAGCCATTTGGTTATGATTATCAAATAGCATAAAATCTTCGAGATATTTTATCTCAATATTTTTAGAACTATTATCATTCTTTGTTGAGTCTTCCTTGTCTTTTTTAGTGTTTGCATTATCACACGATACTGCACTAACTAGCATTATTGCTATTAAAATGTAAAATAGTTTTTTCATATTTTTTATCTGTTAAATTTATAAAAATGTTAATTTGATTATGTTGAGATTGTTTTATCAAAAACTTTACCACAAATCTTATTTTAAAACAAAAATAAGAAAAAACATCCGTAATCTTACGCTTAAATATTCAAATAAACGCTTATAAAGAATCATTCTAAATTTTAATCATTTTGTAAAACAAATGAATTTTACTTTATATTTGTAACAGATGTTACAAATAAAAAACATAATAGCTTCAATTTTACCACCAGCAAAGTGGAGAGTGCCTGTGATAATTGTTCTTGGGACATTGTGTGGTGTGGTATTATACAATTTTTATGTGTCGAGAGCTTGGTCATATCTTTCTGATGATCCTGCAACATGTATAAATTGTCATGTAATGACAACTCAATATGTTACGTGGAGGCATTCTTCGCATCGCGAATATGCAACTTGCAACGATTGTCATGTACCTCAAGATAATATTTTTCGCAGCTACTATTTTAAAGCAATGGATGGTTTGCGACATTCGACAATTTTTACTGCACGAACCTACAAGCAAAGTATTCGAATACGAGCTCCTGGTAATAAGGTAGTTATGGAAAATTGTATTAGATGTCATGGCGAGTTAACCGAAATGGTAAAGGCAAATGTAACATATAAAGAGACTTTAGAAGGGAATGGTAAAAAATGTTGGGATTGTCATAAGGAAGTGCCGCATGGAACTGTAAGAAGCTTAACAACAACACCTTGGGCTGAAGTACCTGCACCAAAATCGCCAGTACCAGAGTGGATAAAGTAAATATTAAAAAATAGAAACAAAAATAGGCAAATATGAAATTTAATTTACGTAATCTGATTGAAAAAAAACCATGGTTAGGATGGGTTTTGTTTTTTGTGACTACTGGTGTCGTTTTTGTCTTAGGAGTTTTAGCAGCTTCTATAATTCAACGGAGAGCCGAAGCTACTTTGCTCAATGTCCCTTTATATGAGTTAACAGAATTTGAACCTCGCAACGAAATGTGGGGCAAAGCCTATCCTCGTGAGTATGAGACTTATCAAAGAATGGCTGACACAAGTTATACTTCAAAATATAATGGTAGTGCTATGAGAGATGCACTAGGCGAAGACCCCCGACTTGTAATATTATTTGCCGGATATTCATTCGCTTTAGAGTACAATCAACCTCGTGGGCATATTTATGCTATCGATGATATTCATAATATTTTAAGAACAGGTGCACCTAACGAGGACACTCCCGAGATGCAAACTGCAAGTTGTTGGACTTGTAAAAGCCCAGATGTGCCACGAGTGATAAACGAAATTGGTGCTGCTAATTTTTATAAAACTCCTTGGTCGGGTATGATTTCTGAAATTGTTAATCCAATAGGCTGTGCAAACTGTCATAATGCCGATGATATGACACTGAAAATTAAGCAAGTTCCACTAATCGAAGCCTACGAAAGACAAGATAAAGACATAATGCAGGCAACTCTAAACGAAAGAAGAAGTTTAGCATGTGCACAGTGTCATGTAGAGTACTACTTTAAAGGCGAAGGAAAATATGTTACTTTCCCATGGGATAAAGGAATGAGCGTTGAAGCAATAGAAGAATATTACAACACTTACGAATTTGCTGATTGGATACATCAACTTAGTAAAACCCCAATAATTAAAGCACAGCATCCCGATTATGAAATATTTACTACTGGCGTTCATTATTCCAGAGGTGTTTCGTGTGCCGATTGCCACATGCCTTATGTTAGGGAAGGCTCTCAAAAGCTTACTGACCATCAGGTGCAAAGTCCTCTTAATAATATCGAAAACTCATGTATGGTTTGTCATAGAGAATCAAAAGAGGAGCTTATTGCCAATGTTTATGATAGACAAGATAAGGTGTATCAGCAAAAATTATTGTTAGAAGACCTTCTTGTTTCTTCTCATATCGAAACCGCTTATGCTATTGAACTTGGTGCAACTGACGAGCAATTAATACCGATACACAAATTTTTGCGTGCCGCTCAATGGAGATGGGATTATGTGGCTGCAAGTCATGGCAGCAGTTTTCACTCTCCCGTAGAATGTTTGCGTATTATTTCTGCTGGAATTGAAAAAGCTTCGCACGCTCGAATAGAAATTGCTCGATTATTAGCCGATTTAGGCTATAATAAAGCTGTCGAAATTCCCGATTTAAGCACCAAAGCAAAAGCTCAGGAATATATCGGTCTTGATATGAAAAAATTACAGTCTGATAAAAATGAGTGGGTCGAAAAGAAACTACCTAACTGGCTTGCAATTGCCAAAGAACGTGAGAGTAAGATACCAGAACCTAAACGTATTAAGTAGTGTTTGCAAAAAGACTCCTTATTTTTAAGTCTTTGCTGAATATATTTGTGTCTGCAACAACTAACCTAGTAAGCAGGATAAATTTTTAGTGCTATAAATTAATATTATGAATAAATAATTTGATTATTTGTAGAATGAATAATGCCAATCGAAATATTTCTTTAATAATCCCGACTGTCCTAATTATATTGGGATGTGTTTTACAGTTCTTTTTCGATGCTTTCCCTTTGCAGTATTTTAAATTCCCCATTAATTTAATTGTTATTATTCAACTAATAGCAATTATTGTAGCTTTATATCTGTTTTTAAAGAACAAGAAGTTTGTAAAATTTTTATCATCAGGATACGCTGCAATAAGTTCTATTTCGTTATTTACTTTGCTGGTAACTATTATGGTTCTGACGCATCAGAATGGTAGCGACAAAGGTATTGTTGCGGCTTTGGGATTTAATAACGTGATTGAAACTTGGCTTTATGCTTTTTCGAGCCTGTATATGTTGATTAGTTTGGGCTTAGTTATAATGAGGCGATTATCGTTTTCAAATTTTAGAAATGTGTTTTTTTTTATTAATCATTTTGGCTTATGGTTAGTGATTGCAATTGCTAGTTTAGGGCAGGCAGATAAAATAAAAATAAACCTTACAATACCTGAAGGAGAGCTTATTTGGTATGGATACGATTACAACGATAATTATTTTGAACCAGATTTTGCAATTTTATTAAATAAATTCAATATTGATTATTACGATACTAAACTTGCTATTGTTGATGATTATGGTAAAATGTATGATGCAAAAATGTTTCAACCTTGCGAAATTTCAAAAGGAAAAATAATTAGTTTTGAGAATTATGTTTTTGAAACTGTTAATGTTTACGAAGATGCTGTAATAGCACGAGATACCATTTTATTTGTTAAAGGTTTGCCTGAAAAATCTATTGTAGCCGAAATTCTTATCAAAAATATTGAGGACAAAACCGAAACCAAGGCGTATATGCAAAATAGTACAAGTTTTCATCCTCCTCAGCCTTTAGAACTTGACAAAGACTTGCATTTAGTTTTATTAAATCCTGAGCCAAAATATTTCGGTTCCGAGATAGAACTATTTACCAAAAGCGGTATAAAAAACGAAAAGCATAAAATTGAAGTCAATAAACCTTTGGTTCTTAATAATTGGACAATTTATCAAACCTCTTATTTTAAATCTCCTGAGTATAGTGGGTTTGTTTCGGTTTTTACTGCTGTTTATGATCCTTGGCTAAAGAGTGTTTATATTGGATTCGCATTAATATTTATTGGAGGTATATATCTGATTTTTAGCAGACAAACTAAAAAGAATAACTTAAAATGATTTGGAATTTTTTAAATATCACCTTCGTTGCATTTGCTGGATTATGGCTTTTGGGTTCATTAGTTTTACTATTATCCAAAAACAATAAGTATTTACAAAAACTCCCTATATTATTACCTGCAATTGCTAATGTTTTACTAATGGTTTTCATTGTTTTTTTATGGTCAGAGTTAGAGCGTCCACCATTAAAAACTATGGCAGAAACTCGTTTATGGTACGCAATGTTTGTTTCGCTCATCACTTGGATTATTTTTATACGGACAAAATCAAAACCTTTGTACTTGCTCGGATTTATAATGTCCACGGTATTTCTTTTGGTTGATATCCTAAAACCCGAATATCAGACAAAAAACCTAATGCCTGCTTTACAAAGTCCGTGGTTTATTCCTCATGTTGTTGTTTATATGATGTCGTATGCTGTGCTGGCTGCCGCATGTTTAACAGTTTTAATAGGTGTTTATAATACAAGAAAAAATAAACAAATCGACACTGAAAGTATAAATCTCTCAATGAATTTAGTTTATCCTGGTTTTGCTTTGCTTACTTTAGGAATGATTATGGGTGCAGTTTGGGCAAAAATTGCTTGGGGCGATTATTGGACTTGGGATCCAAAAGAAACTTGGGCTTTACTTACTTGGCTTTTTTATCTTATTTGTATTCACTTGCATTTTTCTTTCCCAAAACGTCAAAAACTGCTTATGTTTTTATTAGCTTTTTCATTTATTGTGCTGATAATTACATGGTTAGGAATAAGATATTTTCCAAACGGAATAAGTAGCATTCATGTATATGGGTGAATTTTGATTGTTTTCTATTTCCAATTAACCTTGCAACCACACGATAAAAAAATTGTGCGGTGGTGCGTTGATTCTGTGATTACTGAACTAAGAAAACAAAACTCATTACTATAACAAGAGAGATAAACAGATAAAGGAACAGTATCGAAACTGCAAACCGTTAGCCTAAGCCCTATCTAGTTAATACGATGTTTTTTTCTTCAATTATTTTGCGAAGGTTAATAAGAGCATAGCGCATTCTACCGAGGGCTGTGTTAATGCTCACATTGGTTTGTTCGGCTATATCTTTAAAGCTCATCCCACCGTAATGGCGCATCATAATGATTTGTTTTTGCTCATCGGGTAGAAACTCTATCAGCATACGAACATCATTTATTATTTGATCTCCTACTAAGCGGTCTTCAATGTTTTCATCCGAGAATTTTTCATTGTTAAACAAATCAACTTCGTGATCATCGTTTGAAAAAGTGTTTAAATTCTTTTCTTTTCTAAAATAATCGATTGTTATATTATGAGCAATTCGTATTACCCAACTAATAAATTTACCTTTATCAGTATAGTTACCCACTTTTAACGAATTAATAACCTTTATAAACGTCTCCTGAAATAAATCGTCAGCGACATGTGTGTTTTTTACGGTAATAAGGATATAAGAATAAACTTTTTGTTTATGACGTGAAATAAGAACTTCCATACATCTTTTCTCACCCTTAATGAATCTATCGATCAATTCCTGATCAGTGCTTTTTTGCAAATTCATAACTATTTTATTTAAAGTTACAGGGTAAAAGTTTTATCGATATATGGTCTCCTTTCTTTTTTAGTTTATAATTGTTATTACGCAAAATAACAAATTTTGTTCCACAAAGTTAAACCTTTTTTTGATATTAGCAAAACATTTAATAAAATAATGAACATTGTGTCTGTTAATAAAGTTAGTTTTTGAATCAAAAAATCACACGAAATCAATCTATAGGAACGAATTGAATATAGTTTACGGACATTATGGACAAATACTAAATATACTTGTCGAAACTATTTTTAAGCAATCGAATTTATTGTTCTTTTGGCTTTTCTTGTGTTTTCACTTCCCACGCATTTTTATATTTAAATGATAATTTGCCCCAATATTCGGAACTGTATGCCGCAACACGGTCGATTGTCGCATCAATTTCTTCTTTTTGTAAATTATCTGCTTCGCGAAGATTAAGTACATAAATCCACCCTTCTTTTTTGCATATCCAACAGCCATAGAGTGAGTAGTTTATTTCAAGAAGGTCAATTGCAAATTCTTCTTTATTCTCATCAACCATTTTACATAAAGGACTCATTACTTGAAAATAATACTTGTCGGGGTTTGTGGGATACGAAAATACATCAACCCAAATAGTCGATTTTTTGTATTTGAATGTCCATTGACCTTCTTTTTGACCTTTTGCACTAATAGGATCAATCCCTACTTCTTTAATTGAACTCTCAATATACTCACTTAGATGATAAGGTATCATAGCAATGTTTTTTTTACAAAAATAAATATTTTTACAATTTAATCATACATTTAGTTAAATAAATTTATTGTTTTTTTGTGATGCTGTGATGCTGTGATGCTGTGATTCTGTGATTCTGTGATGCTGTGATGCTGTGATGCTGTGATTCTGTGATTCTGTGGCACATTCCTGACCATTTATGACGGCGCAGCCTCCTGACTATTCCTGACTATTCCTGACGCCACATGCTGTGATGCTGTGATGCTGTGATTCTGTAATTCTGTGATGCTGTGATTCATCCATCGAAACCGAATACCGAATACTGAATACTGAATACTGAATACTGAATACTGAATACTGAATACTGAATACCGAATACCGAATACCGTTTTTTGTGTGATACTGTGATACTGTTCTCGGTTCTCAATCTTTTATTTCTTTAATTATTTGGCTTAATTTATTGATTTGCTCAATTGTTCCAAGTGCAAATAGTTTATCTTCGCAGTAAATAATATAATCAGCACTAGGGTTTAATACATAAGTGCCGTCTGCTGTGCGTACTCCAACAACGTTTACACCTGAAATGTTTCTGACTTTTAATTCTCGAATAGTTTTTTGCTTAAATTTAGCACCGATATTTTTAAATGAAATTTCTTCTAATCTCACATTGTTTTTTTCTTGTATCATTACGTGATCCAGAAACTCTACTACATTGGGCTGTGCGACTAATTTTGCCATTCGTTGGCCTCCGAGTTTATCAGACATTATAATATTTGTTGCTCCTGCTCTGAGTAATTTTTTATCTGCATTATCGTCAGATGCTCGACTTATTATTGTAAGGTCAGGATTTATTTCTCGAGCCGAGAGAACAACAAAAAGATTGTCGGCATCATTGGGAAGTGTTGTGATTAAAGCTTTTGCTTTTTCTATACCAGCTTCCGACTGCACGTCCTCCTGAGTTGCGTCTCCTTGTATAAACATAAACTCCGCATCTTCCATGATTTGTTCAATCAGTGTGCTTTCTTTTTCAATTATCAGTACCTCAAAACCATACTCTTTTGACTCTTTTGCTGCTTGTCTGCCATTACGACCATAGCCACAGATAATTACATGCTGATTTGTTTTTTTTATTCTTTTCTTCACTTTCTTTAATTTAAAATAGTTATGAAAAACGCCGTCCATTAGAGATCTTGTCAGTGTTGTTAGTGCATAAGCAAAAATACCAAAACTGGAGATGATTAAAAATACCGTAAATATCTTTCCAGGAAGAGACAGCGGCTGAATTTCTCTGAATCCTACCGTAGAAATAGTTATTATTGTCATAAAGACGGCATCAATTATTTTATATCCTTCGATAAAACTATAGCCTGTTATTCCTACAATAATCATTAGTAACAGAAAAAAAATCGTTAGTCTGTTAGAGTTAGTGTTTGTGAATTTTAGTTTAATTTTACTCATCTATAAAGATTTTTGCTTATGTCAATTGAAAATACAGTAGAGCGATAAAACCGAGTAACCCAACAATCATAAGTATCTTTATCTGAGTTTTTTTGTTTTGTATTTCCTTCTCGTTCATTGGTCTAAGCCTGTTTTTGGCCGCATATTTCTTTTCAATTGACTCGCCTATGAGCATTCCTGCTAATATACCAACAGCCAACCCAATCCCAATAATACTCATATTCTTATAAATAATGCTTAGAGGTATTCCTACGCCTGACATTATTATAAAACCAAGAAACATCCATAAACTTTTAAAATAACCAAAAGGATATTTTTTTTCTTCTTGCATGATTATCTATTTGGTGCAAATTTACGTTTTTTTATTTAACAACAGATATTTTTTACATTTTTGCAGAAAGTTTGTTAACATTTAGGATATGATAGTTTTGTTTTTATAAATTGTCTGGTTTAATAATACCTTCTCAAAGATTATGAAAGTTTGAGTTGTTAGTGTTTTATGAAATTATTTATTGTTGAAAATATTTTGTATCTTTGTTTGTGCTAAATCAAAATTACATATAAATATGAATAATGTTATTTTAAAAATAAGAGAACTTTCTGATAAATACAGTTCTTATACAGCAGAAAATTTATCAAAACTAGTAAAAATTAAATCTTTAAGTGCACAAGAAAAAGATGTGCAAATTGAGCTTAAACGCCAGATGGAAGAAGCGGGTTTTGATGAGGTTAAGATTGATGGGTTAGGTAATGTTATAGGGCGTATCGGTAACGGAAAAAAAATACTCGCTTTTGATGGACACATGGATACCGTTGATTTTGGTCAAATGGAAAACTGGGACTTTGATCCTCTTGGTGGCGAAATTAAAGATGGATTTGTGCATGGACGAGGTACTGTTGATCAAGAAGGAGGACCAGCTGCGTTTGTAACAGCAGGAAGAATACTTAAAGAGCTTGGCTTCGACAAAGACATGACTATTTATTTTGTAGGCTCTGTTATGGAGGAAGATTGCGATGGGTTATGCTGGAAATATATTATCGAAGAAGATAAGATTAAACCTGATTTTGTGATTAGTACTGAACCAACAAATCTTAATATTTATCGTGGACATAGAGGCCGGATGGAAATGCACGTGCATTTTTATGGAGTGTCTTCACACGGATCAGCACCAGAGCGTGGTAAAAATGCAATTTATATGGCATCGCATGCAGCTCTCGAAATTGAAAAACTAAATGAAAGACTTGCATTTGATGAGTTTTTAGGAAAAGGTAGCCTTACAATATCTGAAATAATTTCTGGAAGCCCTTCGCTTTGTGCAGTTGCGGATTATGCTCGTATCCACATCGATAGACGTTTAACTTGGGGAGAAACTAAAGAATCAGCTATAGCAGAAATTCAAGAACTCGTAAAAGGAATGAACGCAAAAGTAGAAGTACTCGATTATATGGAAACCGCTTATACTGGACTTAAATATGGCATGGAAAAGTATTATCCTACTTGGAAAATGCCCGAAGACCACGAAATTGTGCAAACTGGAGTTAGAGCATTTAAAAATGTATTTGATAAAGACCCAATCGTTGACAAATGGACTTTCTCAACTAATGGTATTATGACTAATGGTGTGTATGGAATTCCAACTATTGGCTTTGGCCCAGGTAACGAGGTTCTTGCTCATGCTCCAAACGAAAAAGTGCTTGTTAGCGATCTTGTTGCAGCTACAGCTTTTTATGCAGCGTTTGCCTATGAGCTAGCAAAATAGTAAAAATTTGAAATTTGAATTTATGAAAACTAACGAAAAAATAGAAGCTTTAAATAATATTAAAACAAATTTATATAACAAAGATTTTCTTTTAACTTGGGAAAAAAGTGAAGCTGATCTTAAAGCAATAATCGAAGTCGCAGAGATATTAAAACAAATGCGAGAGCAGAATATTTCTGCTAAAGTTTTTGACTCAGGGCTTGCAGTATCAAACTTTCGTGATAATTCAACACGTACTCGTTTTTCGTTTGCTTCGGCAAGTAATATGTTGGGTATGGTAGTGCAAGATCTTGATGAGATAAAATCACAGATTGCACATGGCGAAACAGTGCGTGAAACGGCAAACATGATCTCGTTTATGACCGATTTTATTGGAATTCGTGATGATATGTATCTTGGCGAAGGCAATAAATACATGCGTGAAGTTGGTGCTGCTCTTGACGAAGGTTTCGATATGGGTGTTTTGCCTGTTCGCCCTGGAATTGTAAATTTACAGTGCGATATTGACCATCCAACTCAATCAATGGCAGACCTTACTCATCTTAAAAACCAATTTGGCTCTTTGGAAAAACTAAAGGGTAAAAAAATTGTAATGAGTTGGGCATATTCTCCAAGTTACGGAAAACCACTTTCGGTGCCGCAAGGTATTATCGGATTAATGTCTCGATTTGGTATGGACATCGAACTTGCATATCCAGAAGGTTATGAATTAATCCCTGATGTTGTTGAAATTGTAAAAAATAATTCCCAAAAAAGCGGAGGCTCATTTAAGATAAGTCATTCAATGGACGAGGCAATGAAAAATGCTGATATCGTATATCCTAAAAGTTGGGCACCATTTCATATTATGCAGCTACGTACAGAACTTTTAAAAAATGCAGATGCAGCAGGATTAAAAGAACTGGAGATAGTTTGTCTTGCAAATAATGCAAATTATAAAAATTGGGAGTACGACAAAGCCAAAATGAAAACTACCAAAAATGCAGATGCCTTGTATATGCACTGCTTACCAGCTGATATTAGTGGCGTTTCCTGTAAAGAGGGCGAAGTAAACGGAGACGTTTTTGAAAAATATCGCATCAAAACTTATTTAGAGGCAGGTTACAAACCTTATATCATTGCTGCAATGATGTTTACAAATAAGTTCGAAAATCCTGCTGCTGTATTAAAAACACTAATGGAAAGAAAACAATTGAGATTTGGGGTGTAATAGATGACTTTTAAAAATCAATTATATCGTTTTATAGTGTACATAAGATGGAGGTTTAATTTGTATAAAAACTCCGAACTCTAGCACACTCCCCACTCCCAACTCCCCACTCCCAACTCCCAACTCCTCACTCCCAACTCCCAACTCCGCACTCCCAACTCCCAACTCCCAACTCCC
>JAQVOR010000153.1 GCA_028702535.1 Bacteroidales bacterium | reverse complement strand
GTAGATGGCATTTCTGGTGCTCCTTTAGAAGAACAAGAAGTAGAGGTTATTAAGCAATTATTACCCAAGATATATGAGCGTCTTACCTCAGCAGGAAAATCGGTAGTTGATGTAGAAGGTGTTTGGATGCTTGATGTGGATGGAGACCAGACAACAACAATATTGGCAAATTCGGGTGCTTGCGTTTTTACTCAATACGATGATAAAGGAATTGCTTATTGTGTTATCGAAAAAGCATGGGAAGAAGGCCTATTGGATTTTAGAAAACCTATTTCGTGCCATCTTTACCCAATAAGAATTAAAAAATATAAAGATTTTGATGCTGTAAATTACAATGTTTGGAGTATTTGTAAAGATGCAATAAAACTTGGGAATGAAAAAAACATTAAAATTTATCAATTTTTAAAAGAACCTCTTATTAGAAAATATGGAGAACAATGGTATGAAGATTTGTGTGTTTGTGCAGAAATGTTGAAAGAAAATGGCAAAGATTAGCAAATAAATATTGCTAGTTTCTTATTATTGTTTTATATTTGAAATTATTATCTTAAAACTTACTGATATGAAAAACATTGCAATTATATGTTTGCTGCTAAGTCTTTGTGTGGTATCCTGCAAAAAGACACAAGAAATAAAGCCTGCTGTATATGATATTGAAGTTACAAGCTCAGTTGATATTGTTTTAGACGAAAATGACAGAGCATATATTCACCCTTTTGCACAATTTGTCGAAATAGATGGTGCAAATGTTCTTATAATAAATGTAGGTAATGGTAAATTGTCATTTTATGATATTGATACAGGTTTAAAAACAAATGAAATATATACAGATTCTACAAAACCATTCCATAATTATAGGTTTATAAACAAGGATAGTATTTTTGTGTCATATTATATTGGTAATAGGGACGAAGAACTGCAAAATCCGAGTAGTTTTCAATTGATGAATTATGAAGGTGAAACAGTAACAGTTTTTGGATATGACATTGATACGGCAGATGTTACAAATAAAGGATTCAATCTTGATTACATATTACCACCTTCTGCTTTTTTTACTATGCCAATATGCGAAAACAAAGTGCTTTTCCCAACTTATAGTATAAAGGTTGGAAATGTTGGCACATCTGAATTTATGGAAAACCCTATTCCATTTGCCCTAATGTATGATCTTGACAAACAAGAATATGTAATTTCTAAGCATCGAAACTTCCCTTATGTAACGGAAGGTGTTTATTATCCGACAAGTAAAAGCGTCATATATGCCTCTGTTTCAGGAAACAATAAGCCTTTGTATCGTTATAATTACTCTTCAAATGTTTTTGAGTGGGACTTTGAAAATGATGAAATAATTACTCATTCATTAAAATCTCGGCTTATAGACACTATTATGCCAACCGAAAAGCCTACACGATATTCCGAAAATACTCTTGAATATTATTATGGACTAATTCAATATGATAAATGTAATAAACTTTACTATGCCCAAATGTATTTCAACGATATTTTTTACGGAAGTCCGCAACATGGGATTATTATTGCCGATAAAAACTTTAATTATTTAGGCGAAATATATAACAATGTTCACTGGCCTTGTTTCTCAAATAATAATTTATTGTTTGATGTATATCCTAAAAATGATTCAGTAATAACTATTGATTATTTAAAAATTATAAAAACAAAACGGGATTATAACCAATATATAGACTCGTGTCGAAATGATTTGCAAGCAAAAAAGAAAGCAATAGATGATTATAAAGCACGTTTTAGTGCAGGTAACAATACAGTTGTAAATTTTTTAACGGCTAACGTAAAAATAGATGCCGATGATTATAAAATACTTACTTTTTATGTGAACGAAGGATGTTTAGGCTGTTCCGACGCTGTATATGATGAAATTCGAAATAATAGAGGTTTTTTTGAAGAAACTCAGTTTTACATAGTAGCTTCGGCAAGTAGCAAAAGCGAAGCAATGGCAGAGTTAAGCAAATACGACTTGCAAGATTTTAAAAATCTGGTAATTGATTCAACAAATGTATTAAAAAGACTTGCAGGCACAAACGGATTGCTAAACCCACGAATTACAGTAGTAAAAGATAAAATGGTAGTTCTGGATTCTATTTATTCGGCCAGAGACTTTGAAAAAGAATTAATACCCAATATGTACGATGCACCTCCTGTATTTTCAGGAGAAGTTGTTGTTATTATCGAGCAATAATCTAACCCGCTCATAAACAGCATATTACAAAAGTTTATGAGTAGTTTCAAGTTTTGAAACAACATTTTTCATATATTTGCTTAATAAAAATATTGCCCAATGAAATATATGTTGGTATTCATAATTGTTTTTTTTCTGTTTTCATCAATCCGCGCACAAGTAAAATGCTTATCGGGGGATTGCGAAAATGGTAAGGGTACCGCACAAATAAAAGAAGACAACAAAAAGATATACTATTTTGGCAGCTTTTCGAATGGAAAATTCGATGGTTATGGAGAGTGGGAAACAACTGAAAGATCTTTTAAAATCAAATACAAAGGTCAGTTTAAAAAAGGAAAATTTGAGGGACGAGGTGAATACACCAAAGAATCAAGTGAGTATTTATACAGATATTCAGGGAATTTTAAAGACTCAAAGTATCACGGTCAGGGAACTTATGAAACACATTACAAAAAGGCTAAAAATTTTGAAATTAAAGAAGGTGTTTTTCATAAGGATAGCTTAAACGGATTAGCCAAAGTTATCACACAAGATTTTACTTATATCGGTTATGTTAGTAATGGTATTAGACATGGATTAGGGCTTATTGCATTTAATGATGGCGAATCGTATAGCGGATATTTTGACAACAATATGTTTTCCGATTTTGGTTATGTAAGCTACAAAAACAGATTTAGAGTCGCTGGTCAGATTGTTGACGGAATGTGCTGTAGTGGATTTATTGTTTCATATACTTCAAAAGGAGATTATTTTGTAGGACTAAGTTCAGATACAGTTTTCGGCAAACAAAAATACGCAAGCAGCAATGATTATTATGTTGGGCAACTCGAAGACGGAATTAAAAAGGGACCGGGTGTTTTATGGACAGGTGCATCAGGACAATTCAAATCATGGGAAACAGAAGACCCCGATTATCCTGACACATTTTTCTTTTCAAAAAAAGACACTGCTTGCCTTACTGGAGATTGTAATAATGGTATAAATTTAATGATAAATCAGGGAATTAAACATACTGGTTATTTTACTAATTCTATTGCAGATGGATATGGTGTTCGCGAATTTCCTGACAGTACCACATATTATGCTTATTTCGATAATGAAACCAGAAATATGCAAGACAGCACTTGTATAATCGAAAATCCCGACAGTTTCTATATAAGCGAATGGAAAGATTCATCACTTTTTGGCAAAGGAATAATAATTGAAAAATCTAATAAAAAAGTATATATTGGTGAAATATCTGGTAATAAACCCAATGGCGAGGGAATACTTGTAACTGAAAGAAATCAAATATTGAAAATTGGGCAATTTGAAAATGGCGATTTTATAGAGAATGAATAATTGGTTTTATTAACAGACAGTCTTTTTAAATGTATATATTTGTTGTTTAGATGAAAAAAACAAAGCTTATAATATTATTATTGTTTCTGCTCATAGCTTTTAAGTTACTTACTCAGGAGATTAATGACTGTGTAAACTCACATACTTTTGAATTTAATAGCAAAGATAACATCGCTCTTAAAGACACTTATGCCAAATATAGGTTTTTTATTTTAGGTGAATATCACTTCCAAGAAGAGAATTCCGAAATTTTTATGACTGCTTTAAAGAACCTTTATTATAATGCAAACGTTAGGATTATTTTTATGGAGACAGGCTTTGCTACTGGGTTAAACATAAACGAGTTTTTGAAAACAGGGGACAAAGATAATTTGGATTGTATTAGTTTATATCAACAATTTACATCAGAGCATTTTATAAAATTAAAAAAGTTTTATGACCAATTACCAACCGACCAAAAGTTTAAAGTCGTTGGTGTTGATCTTGAAACTTATGATATTAGTTCCAACTTTAAACCAGCAGTAGAAAGACTTTTTAAGGATAGTATTCCTAATTATTTGTCAGTTCTGTTTAATAAACTTACAGATAAATCCATAGCATATAACCAAAATGCTAAAACAAATATTTTTAATGAAATTTATTTCGACTGGAAAACAAATAAGCCTAAATATTCTGAAATTTTAGGAGAAAATTACGATATATATTCAGAATTGATGATAAAAACAAAGAAATCCTGTCGTTATGAATATTACGATTATAACAATAGCAATGATACGACAAAACTAAAGCGTCGCGAGTCATATATTTACCGTAACATCATTTCTGAGATAAACGAAAATCCTGACTGCAACTATTTTGCACAATTTGGAATTGCTCATATTGGGCTACAAAAAACTGTTGAGCAAAAGAAAAAATATGAAGTCAGCTCTTTTATAACGAAGCTCAATAAATATGAGAACTCTCCTATTAAAAACAGTGTCTGCTCCTTTGCAATTATATATTATAAAAAACAAAAAAAGCTGCAGCCTAACATACATTACGCTTTAAAAGAATTTCTTTATATGCTTGATCGAAACAAATACCTCTCAAACAAAATTTATAAAACACTCAAAGCAAATACTGAAGAGGGAAAGATATACGTTGTGGATATATCAGCAGATTGTTTAATTAAGGACAAACATGAGTTGCAAAATTTTCAATATTTAATTTTTAAGAAATAAATTCTATGAATAAAGTAAAAAATATAATATTTGATTTGGGAAATGTGATATTAGACATCAATACTAGTCGAAGCGAAACCGCATTTGCCAATTACGGGCTTAAAAACTTTGAAAATTTATATACTCTAGCAGCGCAATCTGAATTATTTGATAGACTAGAAGTTGGTAATATCACACCTAAAGAGTTTTACGCTGAATTTCGAGAACTAACAGGCACACATCTTTCTGATGATATTATTAAAGACTGCTGGAACGCCTTAATTTTAGATTATGAGCCAAAAAGAATTAAATTACTCAAACAAGTAAAACCAGAATACCGCACTTTCATTTTAAGTAACACAAACAAAATACATTACGATTTTTATACTGATTTAATCAAAAAAACGCAAAACATTGACGGATTAGAATCTTTAGTTGAGAAAGCTTATTTTTCTCATGAGTTAAACTTAAAAAAGCCAGGCAGAGAAATTTTCCATTATGTTTTACAAGACAGTAATTTAATTGCTAACGAAACTATCTTTATTGACGATAATAAACCTAATATCATTACAGCATACGAAATGGGTTTCAAAACAGTTTTATTAGAAGATACGCCTTTAGAAGAATTAGAAATATTTAGAAACATTTAAACAATTGATCTGTTAATTTTCATTAGTGTCCGATAAAAATGCGACAAGATTGATTAATGGGTAAAAAGAAGATGTATCGTCCCTAACGGGACTTTTTATTTTGTTGATTATTTTTTTACCAATGTTTAATGCCTACGGCATTACTAGATATTTTGCACTAATCGCAGTCCATAGGGCAAACTCGGCGTAGGCAAACTGCCACCTATAAATCAGAGTTGAAAACTGACAAAAAAATCCTGTTATTCTAACGGATATTGACCCCATTATTTTTTTACCAATGTTTAATGCCTACGGCATTAGTCCCGTTAGGGACGTGATATTGGTAAAAATCATAATCAGTGTTTTAAAAGTCCCGTTAGGGACGATACATTACAAATTTTGTATGAGTTTAAAAATAACATTATCAATTAATCTTATAATTGATAAAATTTCAGCAGTTTCTCTAACTTACCTGCCGAGTCATTTAAACCACCTTCACGATTTCTAATAATCCACAGATCTCGATGGTTTTTTATTAGAGGTTTTAGCTCATTATAAAGTTCTGTTTTAACTTCGGCAGGAATATTTCCAATTGCTTTATCTTTAGCTTTAAGTCTTGCTATGCCGAGATTTACGGAATGTAATGCTAAATTTGCCGCTTGTTTCAATTCGTTAATAACAATCGTAGAATCATTGCATTGAGGCTCAGCTAATTCCAAAATATTTAAAGCTGCTTTAATTTCATTTTTGGCATTTTCTAGTCCTTCGATACTTAGCTCTTTGGTTTGATAAAACCCATCGATTGTCCATTTATACCGATACAATAATAAATGAAAAGCATTTGCGTTTCCGTTTGGGATATTTATTTTTTTATGTGCATATCCAAGTTTTAAAATTGCTTTAGCAGTATTCCCAGTTTTATCTTGAAACACATAATTATTAAGCAAGAATTGAAGGTTTTCAAGCGATTTACTGGTGCAATTCCACGAATAAGCAGCTCCCAACATAATAGCGG
>JAQVOR010000042.1:22081-25393 GCA_028702535.1 Bacteroidales bacterium | reverse complement strand
CCTACCAATCAGTATCATAAAATTCATTTTGAGACATATTTTCATCTCCTATTGGAGTTTCTTCAAAAAAATCAATTAAATAAGTTTCAACAAGCTCCACAACTTCAATCACACTCACATCATCAATATAATAGTAAGCATAATTAAATGTTGCCTCATTATCTTGCATCATATAATTTGTTGAGAAATTATTTTTAAAATTACCAATCGTCAAATACTTTTCGCCACCTTGAGCTTTATAATATCCCTCAATTGCAACCCAGTAATTTTGATTCATAAGAATATTTCCAGGCGAATTTTCAATAACAGGTATCAATTCCATAACTTCTTTATGATTTACCCATTCTTTTTCAAGTGTCAAACAGGCAGCCACGGCATCAACCGAAAATCTTGATTTTGATGAATTACGTACCCAAAATTTTATTTTATATGTTTTTCCCGCTATAAGTTCCTCTATAAGTTCATTCTGCAGATATTCCCGATAAATTACGGGTTTCTCGCCTGTTATTTTGTTATCTCTCGTAAAATTCTGACGTAAAATCAATCCTGCATAAGCTACGCCAGAATGTGCTTTAGCAGTACCAGCAAAATTATTGGGTACACCTGCATCTTCTGCACTGCAAACATTAAAATAATCTGGTGTTCCACGATTTGGCACATACCAATCAGGAATTAAACGTCTTGATTTTCTACCATTTATCCCCGAAGGACATGCTTTAAATTGCTCAAAACTCGGATTTCGCACAAGATTATTACCTTTCTCTTCCCATGTAACTATTGTTTCTAATCGCAAATCAGATTCAACAAACTCAGAAAAAGCTTCAAGCTTATTATCATTTAATTTTCGGTCTAACTCAATATTCCGATTAACAGTATTTTCAATATTTAAAATATCAATTTCTTTAGCCTCTTTTTTAGATAACAAACTTATTTGATAATCACCAGCTTCGGAATATTCAATGAAAATCTCATTATCTTTTTGAGGCACATCATTAAATAAAACATCCGAAACATTTTTACTTGCAGATTCACTTGCCACAATAGGTTTATTGTCTGGTTTAAAATATTTATAATTAATAAAAAATATCACTCCAATTACGATAAACAAAGACAAAACTATTAAAATAATAATCTTTCTTTGTCGAGATATAATTTTCTTTTCTATGTTATTCCACACATCTGGAGCTTCAAATTCTGGAAGCTCACTAATAGCATTATTTAATTTATCGTCTTTCATACTCGTAGTGGTTTACAATTATCGATTTTAATTTCTTTTTTGCATAATGAAGCTGTGATTTAGATGTTCCTTCGCTTATGCCAGTTATTTTGGCAATTTCACGATGCGAATATCCTTCAACCTCAAAAAGCACAAACACAGTACGATACCCATCATCCAGTTGCATTATTGCATTATGCAGCATTTCTCCAGTAAAATCGCTATCAAATTCCACACTTACATTTTTTATGTCCTCAACATCTTCAAACCATATTTTCCTAACTTTTCTCAAAGCAGTTCTTACCATAATGGTTTTTATCCAAGCACCAATTGTGGATTTCGATTTAAAAGAATGTAAGCCGTTAAAAACAGCAATAAACCCCTCTTGCAAAGCATCTTTAGCGTCCTCCTCATTTGCCGTAATACGCAAACAGACAGTAAACATTGCGTTTTTATAGGTGTCAAACAGCTCTTTCTGAGATTTTTTATTACCTCGCAAACATTCTTTAATCAATATTTCACTTTTTGATGTGTTCATACTATGTTTTAAAGTGTAAACCATAAACAATATGGTTGTATGAGTTTTATAATAAAACGAAAAAATGTTAATAATATTGGATTAGTTACAGATCGAAAATTACTATTGTAAGTTTCTATTTTGTCCGTTAGGCGATGTCCTGCGATGTGCTGAGCTTTTGTCGAAAGGACATAAACATTTTTGATTGAATTTGACACAAAAGTAAAAATGCACATTTAAGGCTTATCAACCCTCATAAATCCAAACGAAACAAATTTCATTTTAATACATAAACCCAAACAACCACAACGGAATTTTATTTCCGTAACCTACCTCTAAATTATCGGCTGCAATATACGAATCTCCAGCACCAGCAATTTGTGCATAACCTTTTTTTGCTCCGCCTACCTCAAAAGTGTATTTACTATCAATAAGAAAATCTCCAAGTTTTGACGACTTTACATTATGTGAATGCAATAATTGGTTCATAAAAAATGTTTCACGGATTATTCCGTCAATATTTTCTTTACCAGAATTAAGCGCAATTAACAGATTTGTATTGTTCATATATATCTTATCTGGTTTTGTAAGATAACCCATTGCAGAGCCTTCAGCTTTAATGCCTTTTATAAGATTTGCCCTATCAAGTGCTTTTAACAATCTAAGCAAAGCATCTCTGCTCATTCCAATTGTACGGCTTAAATCTGAGATGTTTATTTTAAAAGGAACACAATCTGAAAGCACGGCTACTAATTGTCTTAACTTATATGCAGTATTGTAGTTTATACCTTCGATTATTTGAAGTTCAGTTTCAATAGTCGTATTAATTGTACTTACCAATCTGTCATAAAATTGTCCTTTAGAATCCTTAAAAAACGGATACGCTCCCTCTTCAAGGTACTTTTTAAATAGCGGAATAATAACAGTATCTTTAGTAATTTCATTTGCGATCTCTTTATGATTTGAAATTATATCCTCAAGTGAGTAAGTATCAAACACCATTTTTTTAGAGAGTTCCAAATACTCTCTAAAGGACATTTCGTGAAGATTGTATATTGCAGCCCGCCTGCTTAGGTCTCCTTCTGCTTTATGTAGTTCGAGTGCCGAAGAACCCGAAAATACAATATTAAGATCATCATAAAGATCGTACAAATTTTTTATCTCTATCGACCAGCCAGGATACCTGTGTACTTCATCAAGAAACAATATTCTACCACCCATAATATAAAAGTTCTCTGCAAAATCAAACAAACGGTTTGTAGTAAAATAGTAATGATCTAATGACACATACATAGCTTCGTGACTATTGCCATAAGCAGATTTCATTCTTTGTAACATTAGTATTGTTTTACCAGTTCCCTTTGCTCCTTTAATTCCAATAAGTCTGTCTTCCCAAACAAGCGAGTTTAGAAGATATCTTTTGAAATTAAGCGAAGTTCTATCAGTTTTTATTTCGGAATATTTGAGTAATGTTTCCATAATTGTTGTATTAATTCAACAAAGATAAACATTTTTAACTAATATAAACAACATTTTATAAATTTTTTGTTGTTTGAATACAACATTTATAATAAAAAAT
>JAQVOR010000042.1:0-21981 GCA_028702535.1 Bacteroidales bacterium | reverse complement strand
TAGTTTTGAAGTTAAAATCAACTTTTATTATCATTTAATATTATTAAATCATAATACTCATAAGTTATGCTTCGTTTTTCATACTACCACGAATGACGTTTCCCTTAAGAGACAATCAAATAAGCATTCTAGTTGATCCCAAAACACCCAAAAAATTCTTTATCACTTCGATAAAAACTCAGTTCGACACTTCGGCGTTGCTAAGTGCAGGCAGGCTCACTGCATCGCAGTGCAGTGCTATTTCCGTTTTATAATCTTGAAATTTTAACCTTAACCTTAACTGGTCACATAAAGAAAATTTAAAGATTATTGTCAAGTTTCATAAGCTTGTTGATATCAAATTGAATTATTTTTAAATCATTTCGACTTCTCCATTACATTGCGAGAGCTATTAGCTCAGAGACTAGATTATCAACTCATCCGCAATAAACTTCTACTTGTTCAAAACTACTGGTTTAACCAAATTTAAAGATATAGAACAAAGCGAATAACTGTACAATTATTTACCTGGACAATTCCTTATAATTTCTGAAGCAATATCATTTCTACCATAAGCTTTATCGAAGTGAGTAGAGAATTCGTCGGCAAGTTTTTCTGCAGCTTTTTTAAATTTATCTTTATCTTTCCATGTATTAATTGGAAATAAAATCTCTGTTGGTACTCCATGACAAGTTTTAGGCACATTAACATGGAATAACGGATCATATTCGAATTCTACATCTTTTAGTTTTCCTTCAAGAGCGGCTTCTACCATTGCTCTGGTATATTTAAGATCAATACGTTTACCAATTCCGAACTTGCCACCGGACCAGCCTGTATTAATAAGATAAACACTAGTGTCGAATTGTTCCATTTTATCACCAAGCATTTTAGCATAAACTTTTGGTAATGCAGGCATAAATGGTTGCCCAAAAAACCTTGAGAAAGTGGACTCGGGTTCTACTACACCTGTTTCGGTGCCAGCAAGTTTAGATGTATAACCCATCAAAAACCAAAGCATAGCCTGACTTCTGTCTAGTTTTGAGATTGGAGGTAAAACCCCTGTTGCATCGGCTGTAAGAAAAAGTATTGAAGACGGGTGGCCTCCAGTACTAGAAGCTTTAATATTACCCAAAAAACTAAGCGGATAAGATGCTCTTGAGTTTGGTGTTAATCTTTCATCGTCAAAATCAAATTCTCCATTAGGATAAATCATTGCGTTTTCAACAATCGCTCCATGGTTTAAATAATAATCAGGATGAAGAACAGCTTTATAAATATCAGGTTCTTTTTCGGGATGTATATTAATCATTTTAGCATAGCAACCATTTTCAAAATTAGCAACGCCGTCTTCGCTCCAGCCATGCTCATCATCACCAAGCAATGCACGTGTAGGATCGGCAGAAAGCGTAGTTTTTCCTGTACCAGACAATCCTAATATAAGTGCAGTTTTGCCGTCTTTTCCTTCGTTTGCCGAACAATGGAGTGGCAAAACATTTTCAAGAGGCAAATAATAATTCATAACTGTAAACATAAGTTTTTTTACGCTTCCAAGATATGCCGACCCAATTACAATACCTATTCTGCGGTCAAAATCCATAACTACAATTTTATCGGTAGTTTTACCATTTGGTAATTTTCTCAATTTCCACTCATACTTTGCAGAATCTAATTGGTCATAAGGTAATGCAATTAAATAAAATGGTTTATCCGAAAAACAAGACTTAGTAATATCTGTCGGAATTGGACGAAACATATTATCCGCAAAAATAGATGTAAGAGCTTGACTGGTAATAGTTTTAACAGGTAAAGCATAATTTGAATCAGCACCTATAACTCTGTCATTTACATAAATTCTGGAATGCTTTCCAATAAAACCAAGAGCGTCCTCAAATACCATATCAAAAACTCGCTCAGGAATTGGCAAGTTATTAGGTGAGTTCCAATCAATATGAATTTGACTTTCGGGGCGTTTAACAATAACTGTGTCCTTTGGGCTACGACCTGTGGAGTCGGGTTGTGTCCAAGTTGCCAAAGTCCCACTTTTTGAAACCAAACATTCACTATTGCTTACTGCGTCTCCAATAAGCCTTTTTCTGTCAGCATTGACAATTAAATTTTTACATTCAATTAATAATTCGTCTATTTTGCTGTGCGTCTCTTTAAAGTTAATTGTTTCCATAAAATAATTTAAAATTTATAAATGCAAAAGTATAAAACTGTTCGACAAAAAAACTGCTAAAGAATATAAATCGACCATTTTATGTTGTAAAATACATTTTTACCTTATTCACAATTAATTTAACAAATGTATTTTTTTCTTTTAATCACTTAAGTTTTATTATTTTGCACAAAATTTGAAAAGTTTATGTTTAAAAAAGTACCCCATACCTATGTTATAGTTTTTTCGATAGTTATTATCTCGGCTATATTAACATGGATAATACCAGCAGGAGAATTCGACAGAACCGTAAAAACAATGGCAGACGGTCAAGAACGTACTGTTATTGTTGATGATTCATATCACAAAACAGAAACAGAGCCGCAAACATGGCAGGTCTTTTCTTCTATTTTTAATGGATTTGTGGCACAAGCAAATATTATTATTTTTATTCTTTTAATTGGTGGTGCTTTTTGGATTATGAATGCTAGCAAAGCATTAGACGTTGGAATTATGTCATTTATTGCAGCAACAAAACGCCTCGAAAAAGTTAAGTTTCTACGAAAAATTGGAGTTGATAATATTGTTATGGTAATGATAATGACATTGTTTAGCTCATTTGGTGCAATCTTTGGAATGAGCGAAGAAACAATTGCTTTTGTAATTATTCTAGTCCCTCTCGCAATATCAATGGGATACGATTCAATTGTAGGTGTCTCACTTGTTTATGTGTCGGCTCATCTTGGTTTTGCAGGTGCGATTTTAAACCCTTTTACAATAGGTATCGCTCAAGGTCTTTCAGATTTACCAATTTTTAGTGGTTGGGAATTTAGAATAATTTGCTGGTTAGTTATTAATGCGGTCGGATTTACATTTATTTTGCTGTATGCCCGAAAAATTAAACGAAATCCGAAAAAAAGCCTCATGTATAATGCTGATGAATACTGGCGAAAACATACAGAAAATAATTCTAAAAAAATAGAATATTACACTCCACTAAGTGCATGGATTAGCTATATATTAACTCTCGGGGTTTTGATTTTATTTTCAGTTTTCTATCCCGACTCTATTTTGAAAATTGGTAATGCAAGTTTCCATTTCCCTGCTTTGCCAGTAGCTACTTTGTTATTTGCAGTAATTTCATTTTTCACTTTGCGTAAAAGCGTCCATTTTTTTATTTTAAACTTGCTTGCATTTACTATCGTTTTCCTCATTATTGGCGTAATGGGTTACGAGTGGTATGTTATGGAGATTGGTGCATTATTTTTTGGAATGGGACTCGCTAGTGGCATAGCAATAAATCAATCAGCAAATAATATCACAAAACTGTTTATCGAAGGTGCAAAAGACATTTTTTCGGCAGCTTTTATTGTGGGTATTGCTGGAGGTATTATTATAATTCTTACTGACGGCAAAATTGTTGATACAATTATGTACGGATTATCGCAAGCCATGCAAAATGTAGGAAAAGAAACTTCGCTTGGTGTTATGTATGGAATTCAAACTTTTTTAAATATTATAATTCCTTCGGGCTCGGCAAAAGCCGCACTTACAATGCCAATTATGGCTCCATTCTCCGACCTTATCGGTATTGCACGTCAAACAACAGTTTTGGCTTTCCAATTTGGAGACGGCTTCACAAATATGATTACGCCTACATCTGGCGTTTTAATAGGCTGCCTTGGAATTGCTAAGGTTCCTTATAATCTTTGGCTCAAATATATCTGGAAATTAATACTAATATTAATAGTTATTGGCTTTTTGTTAATGTTGCCAACTATATATTTCGACATAAACGGATTTTAACTATAAAGTAAATGAAAAATAAAATATTATTGATAATTATCGTAGGTTCAATCTGCTTAAATGCTTTAGGACAAGTTTATCCAGCAAAAAACGACAGCACTTTTACTTTTTATACAGAAATCGGAATAAGTGCTTCCCTTCCTCAAGCTGAATTTAAATATTATTCGGGAGGACCAAATACAGGATATGCAAAACCTGGAGGCGGCATATATGTTAGTGCTAAAGCATATCAAAATAAATTTCTAGGATATTGTTTAAATCTTAATGCTACAATAAATCCTGCTGATAACTCATTCTATGATCGCACTAATGATACGCTAAAAGCTGATATTGGAATGTGGAAAAACATAAATTTTAGCATAGGTCCTATATTATATGCCAATAGCGAAAATATTTTGCTTGAATTAAAACTCCCTATCGGGTTTAATACTGTTAGTCGCCCAGAGGTTCTAGTTTATAATTATTATGCAAACTCGGGAACAATAAACAGATTATATAAATACACTAGCGGACATTCAATTGGCTGGTGTGTTACCCCTGAAATTGCAATGATATTTAAAATTAATGATAATTTACAATTAAAGTTTTTTAGTTATTATCTTATATCTAATGTAACTCTCAATTATCAGTTAATATATGGCGACCCTCAAACTTCTACAAGCCCTATTACAAATGCAGTAGAACATGAACAAAAAATAAAAATTAGAAGCATAAATGCTGGTATAACCTGCGTTATAAAACTCAATAAGTAATAGTATAGTAGGATTAAGTAATCATTGCAGGTGTTAAATGATAGAAAATTGTTTAAAACTGAAATTTTTATTATTAAAAATATGTTTGACACATTCATACTTTATTGTTATTTTTGAAGTGTTATTTGATGAGAATATGCATTAAAGTACGTTCACATTTATTATAAAATTAAGACTGTAAATATGGAAGAATATAAAATTCAAATTATTCAAACTATTGTTATCATTTTTGTCTTTTTTATTACGAAATTAGTAACAAAAAGAATAATCGGAAAAGTAGGACTTAGGTTTAAATATCAATCAGGAAGGATAAAAATTACAAATAAAATAATAGGTGTTTTGCTGCTAATAATACTCACTATTGTTTTATTGGTTATATGGGGAATTGATCAATCTGAACTATTGTTCTTTCTTTCCACAATATTAACAATTTTGGGAGTCGCGTTTTTTGCACAGTGGTCAATCATTTCAAATATAACTTCTACATTGATAATATTTTTCAATCACCCAATTAAAATAGGAGATTCTTTAACAATAATGGATAAAGATTATCCAATAGAAGGAACCTTAAGTGATATCGGTATTTTCTTCATTATCATAAAAACGACGGATGGTAAGAAAATAACAATCCCCAGTAATGTCTTTATGCAGAAAATGGTTAAAAAAGAAGGAACTGTTTAAAAAAGCATGCGTTTCCTCTGTTAATATCAGTTTTATAATAGTTGTGTTTTAAAATATTTCAATAATCTGTTTAAACATATTATGTCAATACGTGTTTATGTTAGAAATTTAATAATCAAATTATAGACACAAAAATATTATTTAACGAAAGACGTTCAGTCAATTATTTTGATAAAAATAAATCAATTGATGAAACGCTTTTAAAAGAAATTATAGATATGGCGGTTTTGGCGCCGTCTGGTTATAATCTTCAACCGTGGAGAATTGTTGCGGTAAAAACCAATGCCAGCAAAAAGAAACTTATGGAACTTGCTAATAATCAAGAAAAAATCTTAGACGCATCGGTTACTTTAATAATAATTGGAGACAAAGATGGATTTGCAGATTGTAATCCTGTTTGGGATGAAATGCTTGTAAGCGTTGGAGGTAATACCGAAATGGTTGCCGGAGCAAAACAAGCCGCCGCTTTTCTTTATGGTTCAAGCGAAGACCGAAAACTTAAATTTGCCGAGAGTAATGCGGGCTTACTGGCAATGTCACTTATGATTGCCGCTAAAGATAAAGGAATTGATTCTCATCCCATGAGCGGTATCGATTTTGACGGAATACATAAAGAGTTTGGTTTAAAAGAAAGCGAAACTGTGGTTATGTTGATTGGCTTGGGTTATGTTGATACTTCAAAACAACTTTATCCAAGAAGATTACGCCGTTTATATGACGATATTACAACAATCGTTTAATTAGTGTCAGAAAGAACCGAGTTTACGAGCTCAGCGCAGCTAAAACTAGCATATTTTTAAGTCTTTGATAAGAAAACGTCAAAGACAAGGCGTTCGAAGTGTTGAAAATCAAGGCGTTTGCTTTTGCAAATAACTGTTTTCAACACGAGAGTAACGCAGTATTTGGCGTTTTCTTGCAAAGACTAATTAGTGTTTGTCCATAATGTCGATAGCTGTGTTATTACTCGCTTTGCTTACTTCGACAGGCCATAGCGTGAACTATAGGTTCTCGTGTCGAAATGCGTCTCTCGAACATTCTGACTCTAATAAAATTAAAACACATCAAAAACAAAAGCGATTGAAATTCAATCGCTTTATAAATGTTTGTGTTCTTGTCTATTAAACCTGTAAGGCTTTTTCATAGCTATTAATTTTGACTTCAACTTTGGTTGCATTTTTTAAGTTGTCTCCAACTGGACAACGATCTAAAACTGCATCTTTCCATTTCGACAAGGTTTCTGCATCTGTGTTACAATCAGGAATTAAGCTTGCTATTATTTCTTTATACCCGGCTCTTTCCTCAAAAGATTGTCCAAATAAACGGGCAGGATTCAAACTTCCAACGATATCAATTTTAATACCTTTTAGTTCAAATCCTAGTTCTTTAGCACAAATATGAGCCATTACATTTAAACAGCCTGCATAAGCAGCAAGTAGGTATTCTACAGGATTGGCACCATGGTCTGTTCCGCCTAAATCTGTCGGCTCATCAACTACCAATTCAAAATTCCTGGCTTTAACAATAGTTTTTGTCGAGTTTTCGCTGTGAGCTTTTACTCTAAATTTCAAATCTTCCATTTCTTTTTATTTTATGTTATTAAATTATTTATAATTATATTTGTTTTTATCTAACTATAGAACAAAATTCATGGCTATGGGTTTATACAATTGTTATTTTTTTAACATTGAATGCTTAACTCTAAATGATGTAGTTTTACATCATCTTTAATGCTATATTACTGTTTATTAAAATATTGTTTGATGATAAAAGGAATCGACGAAAATATGAATAAAATTGAGAATGAAATACTGAAGGCAAATCTTTGTTTTGAGGCTCTAACTAATTCTCAAAAGGATGAGTGGCTATATGCTAAAAATGATATTTATTTTAAAGCTGGTGAGACAATTGTTAAGCAAGGCTTTATTGCGAGTAATATAATGATTTTAGAGGAAGGATTAGCAAAATTGGATATAACTATAGACGGGAAAACTACAACTATTGGATTGATTACTCCAAATTCGTTTATTGGAATTGGCTGTACATCGGCCAGCCAAAACTTTAATTTTTCGGCTATAGCAATTGAGAAAACAAAAATTAGCACATTTGATATTCGTTTATTTGAAAAGTTTATCAGACAAAATGGAGAATTCGCTTTTAGGATGATTAAGCACATGTCTATAAAGACAAATAGTTTAGTACGAAATATCTCAAGGTTTTCGCATAAAAATATTGAAGGCTCATTATCAATTTTATTGTTAGAGTTTTCAGATATTTACAATTCTGATACATTTTTATTACCTGTAAAAAGAAATGAAATTGGTAAGATGCTTGGCTATTCAAAAGAAAGCGTAATCAATACTTTATCAAGATTTAATAAGGACGAAATATTATTAGTTCAAGACAAAAAAATAACAATCACAGACAAAGATAAATTAATTAATATTGCAAAAAATGGATAGACTGTGTTGTAAGAACAAGGTAAATCACAAAACACCGCATGTAGATTTTAATAAATATATTATAAATATGATAAAAAATACGATTCAATTATTAGCTAAAATTTCTAACTGGAAATTTATTATTCCCTTCTTTTTATTTACCGCATTTTGGCTGTATCTTTTTAATGTAGGACAAAAAGAAATGAGTAAAATTGCTGGAGAAGAGGTTGTTCTAATTGACCTTTGGAGTGGATATGATTTAGAAGAAATTACTGCTTTTTTTGAACTGCTTAAACCAGAAGGTAGAGCAATTCACCAACAACTGACAGGTATAAATGATATGATTTTTCCTTTTGCCTACGGTCCATTGCTTATCTTAGTTTTTGCTTTGATTCTGAAAAATATATTTGAAAAAAACTCTAAGTGGTTGTTACTTTCTTTGTTCCCATTATTAACTATGGGCGTTGATTATTTAGAGAATTTTAATACTCTATTGATGTTAAAATCTTATCCCAATATTTCGGAAGTAATTGTAAATAAAGGCTCTTTTTTTACAGAAATAAAAAACTTATCTACCCTAATTATTAAAATCTCATTTATCTTACTGAGCATTGTTTGGATAGCGAAAATGGTGAGGAATTTTGTAATAAAAAAAGAAAATAAACTTTAATCTGACCAAGTTTAGGGGATTATCAAGGGTAAAAAATATTTAGGTTTAATGAAATGAGAATTTCGTGTTAGACCCTAAATATTTTTTATCACATCAAAATCCGAAATAATTTGATAAAAACAAACCTTATGTTTATTAAATGTATATATTTGTTTGACAAACAAACAAAAAATCTTGATATGAAAAAAGTATTTCCAATTCTGACATTAATTATGTGTTTTAGCTTATTTGCAGCAGCTCAGAACATTTATAAAGCAAATGCAAAAGTAGAAAAGGTAACAGTCTATTTGTATGGTGCAGAGGTTAAAGCAAAAACCAATCTTAATTTAACAAAAGGACGAGGAGTGTTTGAGATCCAATGTATTAGTCCTCAGGCAGTTGCAAATAGTGTCCAAATATCGAATAAACAAAATGTTGATATTCTATCGATTTCTGTAATCGACTATTATCAGGATGCCGCAAAAGAGTTTCCAGAGATTAAGAGGATGAACGATTCTGTATTACTTGTAAATGCTAAAATTACTAAATTAGCGAATCAGAAATTGTCTTTTGAATCTGAAATAAACTATTTGAATAATAACATCTCTATAGGTGGTGCAAATTCGGGAGTTAATATTGCAGATTTAAAAATTGCTTCTACATATTATCGTGATCGGGTATATGCCGTTTCTGAAGAAATTACTGGAATCAATGAATTGATTAGTAAAGAAAATCTGATTATGAGTGATATTAATAAGCGAAGAACTACAATCCTTACGCAAAACAACATGGCATTTAAGAAAATTGTGATTGAATATGAGTCCAAGATTGATTTGGATGCTAATTTTGACATCAGCTATATTGCTGGTAAATGTGGATGGGCTCCTTCGTATGACTTAAAAGCAAAAGAGATTGGAGAGCCTGTTTTAATGAAATATAAAGCAAAAGTATTTAATAATACTGGAATCCCTTGGGAAGCAGTTGATATGATTCTATCTACTGGCGATCCATTACAAGGTGCATCTGCTCCTACAATATTAACTTGGAATTTGGGTTATAACTCTCCAACTAGTGGAAGTGGGCATTATGATAATACTATTAAAAACGAGTACAGACAATATGAAGCAGCACAATATCAAGTCTTAGATGAAAATATTTCTTACAATACCGTTACAGTATCTGAGATAAGTGTTGAGTTTCCTATTGACAAGAAATATAATATTCCAGACAATGGTAAACCATACACAATTGATGTTACCGAATATTCCTTAGATGCAGATTTTAGTTATTATGCAATTCCAAAGTTTGAGTCATACGTTTATCTGATTGGAAAAATTACAGGTTGGGAAGACCTAAGTTTAATAGACGGCGATATGAATGTCTATTTTGGGGACACATATTTAGGCGTTTCAGAGCTTAATACAAATTCTTTAAACGATACTTTAGAGCTGTCATTTGGGCGTGATAAACAAGTTTCAATTAAGCGAAATAGAATTGAAGAGTTTACTAAAAAAGGCTTATTTGGAAGCAACCGAAAAGAGACTTTTATGTATGATATTCTTGTTAAGAATAATCGTAAAACAGATGTAATAATAACAATTGTTGACCAAGTTCCTATATCTAACGAAAGTGAAATTGAAGTAACAATTGATGAGCTTTCCAATGCTGATTACAACCAAATCACTGGTAAAACTATGTGGATTATGACCTTAAAACCATCCGAATCGAAGAAATGTAAATTTGGATATACAATTAAGTATCCTAAGGAAAGAACTGTAAATACAAAACAGTATAGGTCAATACAGAGTCCAAGTTTCTAGGGATTGTGGTACTAAGAAAGAGATATTGTGTTTTTAGATTATTGTTAAAATAATAAAATATACTTGAAGTGTTTATGTTTTATTGCTATATTTGAAATATTATATGACTACTATATACCGATATGATTACTAGACATCATCGAAAAAGAATAAAAAAGTGTATGTATTTGAAAAAAAAATAGGTATCTTTGTAAGTTGTGATAATAACCAAAAAAATATCGGCAATTGACCTGTTTTGTGGAATAGGAGGGCTTTCTTTTGGATTGGAGAAAGTTGGTATTAATATTAATGCAGGCATTGATATTGATGAGTCTTGTCGATATGCTTTCGAGACAAATTGCAATACTAGATTTATTAATAAAGATATTCAGAAAATAAGTGGTGCTGAATTAAATTCTTTATATGGCGAGGGAGATATAAAAATATTAGTAGGCTGTGCTCCTTGCCAACCTTTCTCATCATATACTTATAAAAAGGATAAGGATACAAGATGGCAGTTATTATATGAATTTACTCGGCTAATTAAGGAATCTGAGCCTGTTGTTGTTTCAATGGAAAATGTACCAACCCTATTAAATTTTAAAGAAGCCCCAGTATTTTATGATTTTGTTAACAAATTAAAGGAGTTAGGATATTTTGTTTGGTACAATGTTATTTATTCACCTGACTATGGGATTCCACAAAAAAGGAAACGACTAGTTTTGTTGGCATCAAAATTGGGTGAAATACAGATATTACCCCCAACTCATTTACCTGATAATTATGTTACCGTTAAAGATGCTATCGGTCATTTAGAAAAAATCAATTCTGGTGAGAGTTCTAAATCTGATTTTATTCATAAAGCATCTAAATTATCTGAAAAGAACTTAAAAAGAGTAAAACAATCAATACCTGGTGGAAGTTGGAAAAAAGATTGGGACGACAATTTGAAATTATCTTGCCATACTTCTGAAAAAGGGAAAACGTATGTCAGTGTCTATGGAAGAATGAAATGGGACGAACCATCTCCAACAATGACAACTTTTTGTACAGGTATTGGAAATGGTCGTTTTGGACATCCTGAACAAGATAGAGCTATTTCTTTAAGAGAAGCTGCTATTTTACAAAGTTTTCCTGAAAATTATAAGTTTGCTGAAAATATTGAAGAACTTAAATTTGGTAAAGCATCAAAACATGTTGGCAACGCTGTCCCTCCAAAATTGGGGGAAATAATAGGAGAAAGTATTATCAATCATTTAAAGAAATACAACTATGGCAAAAAATAAATTTGATGATATAAAGCTTCAAGCTATTTTAGATCAATTCAAAGAAAAATCAAAACTCTACGATTATAGAACAAAGGATTAGGCGTTTGAAATGATTTATAACAAATATGGTGATGAAGAAGATGAAAAGTCAACGTTATATGTGCCAAAATACCAAAGAGATTTTGTTTAGAAGCCTGATAGACAATCTAAATTTATTGAATCCATTCTATTGGGAGTCCCATTAACTCCGTTTCTTGTGTCAAATGATGAATTTACTGGTCGATTAGAAATAATCGATGGTTCTCAAAGGATTAGAACATTAATTGCATTTTATGAAAATAGACTTACTTTAAGAAATTTAAAAAGTATTACAGAAATAAATACAGCAAAATATAGAGATTTGCCCAAAATTTTACAAAATTATATTTGGAATAAGGATTATAGAATAATAGTTGTAAATAATGCGGATGAAATAATACGGCAAGATATTTTTGAGAGAATTAATACTACAAGTGAAGGACTTACAGATGCAGAAATAAGAAAAGGTTCATATTCAGGTAAATTCTATGATTTAGTAATCGAAATGAAAAAAAATCCTGATTTTATTAATATTTGTCCTATTCCAAAAGGAAAAGAAAAGAGAGGTGAATATGATGAATTAGTGTTAAGATTCTTTGCATATATTGATAAATATTTGGAATTCAAACACGACGTTGCAATTTTCTTAAATGATTATCTTGATGAAATGAATAATATTAACTTTGATAAAGAGCATTATCAAAATTCATTTCTGTCAATGGTAAAATTTATTAATAACTATTTCCCAATAGGGTTTAGAAAAGCCCCTAATTCTAAAAGTACACCGAGAGTACGTTTCGAAGCAATTGCAGTTGGTACATATTTAGCATTAAAAGAAAACCCAAATTTAAAAAATCCAAATTTAGAATGGTTAGATTCAGAAGGTTTCAAAATTCAAACCACTTCTGATGCAAGTAATAATCCAGATAGATTAAAAAACAGAATTGAATTTGTAAGAGATGGACTTCTTAGTAGGCTTGATAATGATAGATTGAAAAATGGATAATACTAAACTTGATTTTGAAAATAGAAAATTGGAGATTGAGAATTATTTTAAATTTCTACTAATATTTGACGATGATAATACTGTAATACAATATAAAAAAGACAGTGAAGTTGTAGTAGAAAAAATACAGCCTCAGTTTCAAATTACACTAATAGCAAACGCTTTTCTTATTTTATATAATTTAATTGAGGCAACTGTCCGAAATTCAATAATCGAAATATATACAAAAGTTGAAGATGATGAATTGTCTTTTGATAAGTTATCTCATAATTTACAAAAAATATGGATAAAACAAACTACAAATAAGTTAAAAGAAAATCATTTTAAGCATGAAACTCTTAGAGACTATGTTTTAAGTTTAGCAAAAAATATTTTGCAAAAAGAAACGATAAAACTTGTTAAGGACAAAATGGATTTTTCAGGAAATCTTGATGCTGATGAGATTAGAAAACTTGCTGATAAAATAGGATTTGAAAAAGCAGTAAATGGTCGAAATTTAGTAAAAATTAAAGATAAAAGAAATAGACTTGCTCATGGAGAACAGACGTTTTATGATGTAGGAAAAGATTTTTCTGTTGGAGATCTAAATGATTTTAAGAATGAAACATTTGCTTATCTTTCTTCTATAATGAATAATATTGAAAAATTCATAATTGATAAAAATTACACGAAATAACAAATGTCAATAAATATTGGTAATTTGGAGGATAGTGCTAATTTTTAGGGTGTGCATTTAATAAACGGTGTATCAGTTTAATATGTTCGTGTTTTGAATCGCCCAATGACATCATTGTCGCAATCCTTGCCAAATCGCACAAAATACCACACTACAAAAAAACATAGTTTTCAAGCGAGCAGACTCCAAAATCAACTATTATTGCAAGCCAATTACCAGTATCTAAGTGGTACGAAATAATCTCAGAAACCACAATTGCTGATGCAATTTTGGACAGATTAGTTCATACTTCACACAGAATTGAACTTAAAGGTGAAAGTTTAAGAAAAAAAAGGTAATTTTGTCAGGTTAAGTGTTCTTTGAATATTTTTTAGAGGGGGGTCAATATTACCAGAATGGGGGGTCAGTATCACCAGAATATCCAGATAATTATAAAGCACCACATTTATAATCATTAACTTTATTTCAACTATGCCACACAATGCGTTGAACTGTTTGTTTTGTGTATCTGTTTGCCCTATGGTCTCAGGAAACCATTTTTGAGCACATAACACAAGGGTTCGATGTTAAGATGTTTGCGTGCAATTTCGAAGATAAGATTACCAATACTACAATACTTATTTAATCCGTTCGTAATACTGATATATAAAACTGATATAAATCTAAAAGTATAAAATGGTATCATCATAAATCCGCTTGGGTCAGTTGTTCTTTATCTTTTTTAAAAATCTATATAAAAATGGAATGTGTTTTTGTAAAAATAAGCCCAGACTACCTGCAGCATAATCTATTCTGTAAAATAAATTAGTTGTTGATGCTGCAAGTTTATAATAAAAAATTTGAAGGAAATTAAGTTGAAACAAATGACCATTTTCTTCAGAACCAAATTTCTTTTCTATTTCAAGAATATTAGGAATCCTAAAATACGTTGAAAGATTATTTAATTTGCTTTTTTTTGGGTTTAAAAGTATCTCAATTTGCTTAATTACTTTTTGATCAGTTATTTTATCGTAACCTAAATATTTAATAATATCATTTATTTTCTTTGATTTTTGACTTAAAGATAAATCTGGACTATACAATTCCTCATAAGTTAAATGAAAAAAATCAGTATTGTTATTTTTCAAAAAAGTATAGTATTTGTTTACCTGGTCTTTGTAAAGCTTAAGAGAGTTATCTGTTGAATCAAGACTTATAGGGTCAAATTTTGTTTTGTGAATCTTATTTCTGTCTTTAAACCAAGCTTGAGTTTTACTTGAAATTTGATGTGATATTGTTTTTTGCAAATAATTCTTTCTCCATAGAAATATAATCTTATAGTTAGCTTTAAGCATGCCTTTATTATAAGTTTCATCTAATTGACTTGAAATGTGCTTTATTCCAGTGCATTGTGAAAATATTTCTTTTAAAGTATTATTTAATGTTTGATCGTTTTTTACCTTATAATGGTATCCCCCACTTATTAGTGTTTTGTGTCTAAGAAAAGGCTCAAACGAGACATTAATGTCTGGATGCAGGTCTAAAATATCACTTAAAGTACTGCTTCCTGTTCTTTGGAATGTAAATATTATAAAGTTTTTATTTGAATCATTTTTGTTCATTGATCAGTATGCTATTATATTTATTTTAATGGTTTTTGTTTATGATATCACAAATAATCTTTGCAGATTTTTCCCAAGTATATTCTTGCGATTTTTTTAGTCCTTTTGATATTAAATTAGTTCTAAGCCGTTCATTATTTACAATTCGGTTAATAGCATTATTAATTTCATCAAGATTATCAGGATTAACAAATAAGGCAGAGTCATTATAAATTTCCTTAAAAACAGGAATATCAGATAAAATTACTGGGCAACCAAACGACATCGCTTCAAGAGGAGGAATGCCAAATCCTTCGTAATACGATAAGTAAATAAAAGCTATGGCATTTTTATAAAGATTTGCCAACTGAGAATTGCTTACATATCCAATTGATTTTATTTTAACTTCATCATTTTCTTTAAAATTAAACATCGATGATTTTTTGCCAGCTAAAATAAGCTGTAAATCTTTGTTTTTATTTAGTGCAAATGCTTTGAAAATATTTACTATATTTTTGCGTGGATCAAGTGATGATACTGTTAAAATATATTTTCCTTTTTGTATTGGTGTGTCTTGCTCTTCGGGTTTAATTTCTTTTGAAACAGCATTGTGAACTATTGCAAACTTATCATCTGAGATTTTTAACCATTTTTGTATTTCAGATTTAGAAAATTCGCTTACAGTAATGATTTTATGCGATCTTTTTGCATAAATAGGTGTTATGATTCTGTAATATAAACTATAATACCATGCAAACCACTTTGGGTTTTTTTTAAATGAAACATCATGAATTGTAACAATTCTATTTTTATAAAAAAGTGGACCAGGACTTCCAAAATTTAACAATAGAGGCTTTCTCTTATTTAAAAGCAATATCAAAAGCTCTAAATGTTCCCATAAAACGCCATTGAAAACACCGAATTTTATAATTTTACAATTTAGTTGATATTCAGGTCTTACTTTGCGAGGGGCAAGAACTATGATCTCTTCACCTGCATTTATCATAGCTTTACAAAGTTCGTACGAAAAACGTTGTATTCCCGTCATGGATTGTGTCATAAAATGACCGTTAATGTATATGGGTTTTTTAGTTGCCATATTTTTTTATAATCCGGTTAAATATTTTAAGGTTTTTCGGAAAGGTAAAAAAGCTAAATAAACATATCCATATTTAAGATATAATTTTGCGAAAACACTTAATCCTATTGATTTTTTATTGAAAATTAGCTTACGTCTGTTAATTGTTCGTAGTAAAAACTTTGAATCCCAATTACTCGATTTATATAATGAGTTTAGTATGGAATTATCAATATCGCAATTCAAATAATCTTTAAGTATTTTTAAATAAAACCATACAGCTAGTTGACATTCGTATTGATTAGCTTTTTTTATTATTATTTCTGAATTGTACTCGTAATTATCTATTTTAAAATCAATAAGGTATTTTAAAAATCCTTGAAATTCATATTCTTTCCGAAATTTAGACATATTTAAAAAGAAATGACAGGCATCCAAAATTATTTTATCTTCAGGTTGTAGTATATGGTTATATTCAGATATTTGAACAGCTTCAATATTAAATAATTCAGATTTAATAGAAGGATTATTATTAAATAGTTTGTAATGAACATCAATATAGCCTCTATCGATTCCATGATAATTAATGCTTTTATCTTCATGTAATTCAATCTTTTTAGTTCTATTTATTTTATTGGGATAGTCTATTTTGGCAATATCGCAGTAATAAAGTAGAAGTTTATATCTCTCTGAGCTGTTATTTTTATTACTTACAGCTTCTAATGATAAGTCTTGTCTTTCGAATAAGTACTTATTGATAGTAAATTGTTTTGCTAGAGCAAAGTCTTTATATTTAGAAATGTCTTTATTTAATTGGAAAGCAAGATTGATGTCCTCTGCTGGCAAATTGATTTCAACACCGTCTGAAAAGTAATTTAGATCCTGCATTTTATAATCAAAATCAATAGCTTGAGAACTATCTCTCAATAAATCAATATCACAGGAGTATCTAGTACCGTTTATATATTTGTTATTGATTCTTGAAATACTATCTTTTAAAAATATTTTTTTTATGGGTATATTCTGTATTTTATTAATGTTTTCCAATAATAATTGATCGTGTTCTAATATACTAATATAGCCTTGTTTTAAATATTCTAAATCTTCGCTTTTTAAGGTATTGTTATCTTTTAATTTGTGATAAAAAAGCCCATCTAAACTAGCGTCTTTTATTAAATCTATAAAACGTTTCGAGTTATATTTTGGGAGGTCTTTGCTGTAAGATTGATAAATATCTTTATCTGAAAGAATTTCTAATATCAGATCTGCTTCCTTGCTTTTATGCTTGATTTTCGTTTTGGGTATTTTAGTCGTTTCTTTGATTTCTAGAAAATTGTCGCAATATAGTTTTATCGACTTAGTATGTTTATCTCGTAATATTTTTTTATCTGGTAATAAAAACTTTATAGCTAAAATATCGGAAAATGAAGATGCCTTTTTTAGTTGTTTTAAGTAATGCTTCTCAATGTTTAAGTTTAGATATTTTTTTGCTAAATATAGATAATAATAAACCTGATGCTGAACATTATAATGGATACTTAAATCAATAATTTTTTCAAAATCAACTCCTTTTTTAAATAAATATAAAATGTCAACTACTCTTTCTAAAAAAGCCAGAAAAGTTTTTAATCTGTTTGGTTGAGTATCATTATATTTTAAGTGTAAAAAAAAGTGATTTGCCTGAGTTATTAAGTCAAATTCAGGGGTAAGCATATTGTTTTCAACATATTTCCAGTATTCTGCTTTTGGGATTTCAGAATTGGATGAAACAGGAATGTGGATTTCTAAAAAAGAACCTTTGTAATAGTTAAAAGTTCTGTAATTATTGTTTAATCCATCCCCAATAAATTTTTTGTGGTAAGGCAAATCGTCTTTAGGAATAATTTCATAAAACCCATCGTGATATAGATGTGGTTTGTAAATAAGTTGAAAATCTACCCCTTGTAATAAATAATCATTGTCTTTTAAATAATTATGAAATTTAAAAATATCAGGTTTATTAATTAAAATATCTATATCTGTTGAATAACGGCTCCCAGTGATATAGAAATCTTCATTTTTAAAAGCAGAGTCTCTGATAAAAACTACTTGTTCTTTGTTTGTAGAACAGAAATTAAATAATTCGTCAAAGATTTTTTTATTTGCTAAATCTTGATTTACGCCATAATCGTAATAGCTTTTTAATTCACGCTCCAACCAGGTTCCTTTAAATTCATCAAACTCTGAAAGGCTTAAGTATGTAATTCCTGCCATGTTAATGTTCTTAACAAGCGATAAAAAAGTCATATCTTTGAGAATGCTTTTAAGGAATTTTGGTTTCTTATCAGTTTTAAAAAAATACCGAGTTAGAGCAAGTATATAATTTAAGTTTCTTAATTGATGTTTTTTTTCTATTGTCTCCATTTCTTGTAATTATTGGAAAACAGAAATGATTTTTTTTATTTCTGTTGTAAATTTTTGTCTTGAAAAATTATTTGATTGAGCAATGCAGTTTTCTTTGAAACTTTCTGGATTTTGTATTTTGTTTATTCCTTCTATTATGCTATTTACATTTGGTTCAACAAGATATCCTGTTTTACCATGAATTACAGATTCCTTGTGTCCTCCTTCATTTACAGCTACAACTGGTTTGCCCGCAGCCATAGCTTCAATTATATTCATACCAAAATCTTCGTCTTTTGATGTGCTTATAAAAGCTTTACAGTTTGCATATAATTCATACTTTTCTTTATCAGAAACAAATGTTCTAAATTCGACATTATCTGGCTTTAATTCTTTCATCCTTTCGTAATAATTATCGAAACGATTTAATTTATCATAGCTTCCTACAATAATGAATTTTTCATTTGGCAATTGTCTAAAAACTTCTAATTGCAAATCAATTCTCTTATGATCAATAAACCGATTTACTGATAACCAGTAGTCTCCAGTTGATTCATATTTTAAATTTTTGGTTTCAACAGGTGGATATATTAATAATGAATCTCGTCCAAGATATGTTAAAACTCTTCTTTGAGTGTTGTTGGAATTGCAGACTACAAATTTCGCTTTTTTAACACAAAATGTATTTAGAAACCTGTAAACTATTGCATATAAGTCAAATAATACTTTTTGATGATAAAAAGGTTTTGAATTTCTTATACTATCTTTCAAGTCCCATACTTCTCTAATAGGAGAATGAATATATAAGATATTTGGTTTGTTTCGGATAAGTGCCGACATAGCCCAATCTCCTGAAACTATGTATAAGTCATACTTGGGGAGTCTTTTAAACATAAACTTAAAGAATGCCTTTTGTAGCCTGTTACTTACATCTTTTGAGATTTTTCCAATACTTATTACAGGGATGTTGTAAAACCCCATTTTTTCAACACCTTCTTTGTCAAAATTTGTTGTAATTAAATCTGCTTTTAAATCTTCGACAAGAGTTAATGTAACTTTTTCGGCCCCTCCAATATTATCCATACAGGGGTGGATAACAGCTATTTTTAAGTTTGGCTTATTATAATTCATAATAGCATGATTTTGCAGTTTTTTCTCTTGCATTAGGGCATGTTCTACATAATGCAATACTTGATTGGTCTTTTTTTATGGCTTTTTTATATTTTTTAAACTTTTTGTTATTCCATATTTGAGATAAAGTTTCTTCAAACACATTGCCCATTATGTAATCAGACTTATTATCATGACAACAAGGAATTACATTCCCATTCGAACAAATAGTCATCATTTTTTGATTAAAAAGAAATCCACAATTGTTATGTATATTTCCAGCCATAACATATTGCCCGTCTTTTAAATCATACGAACGCATGTTTATGTCATTTGGGAGATAATTATCTGCCATTTCTTTAAACTTATCAGGTTCAGTTTCAATATTAGCAGGAATTATTAAGTTTTTTTCATAGAATCCATCTACTCCTAAGTCTTTGGATGTTTTGCGAAGTGAATCTCTCTGATGCTCGTTCTGTTTCATCACAACAGTTTGAACTATTATTCTAACATTTTTGTTTTTACTTTTATTTCTTGCTTTTACAAGAAATTTAATGCTATTAAGAACTTTTTCAAAATCTCCTCCAATTCTATAGAGATTGTAAGTGTTGTTTTGCACTCCATCAAGCGAAATGCTAATCAGACTAATTCCACTATTGATAATCTGTTCAGCATGATCTTCTCCTTTAATAAGAGTCCCATTTGTGCTTATGGAAACATTTATTCCAGCATCAGAACTGTATCTAGCCATGTCTAAAACTTCCTTATGCATAAATGGCTCTCCAAACAAATAGAGTGTTATATTATCAACTTTGTCTTTTACCTGATCAATAATACTTTTATATTCTTTTAATGACATGTTTTTATTATCCCGATTTAAAGAATTTAAGCCAGTTGGGCAAAGAGGACAGTTAAGATTACACGTATTCGTAGGTTCAATAGTTAGGTTCTTTGGGAAATCTTCTTTTTTTATTTTTAAGAATGAGTAATTAATCTTCATCTGATATTGTTTTTTATAGTGTCTAATATTGTTGAAATTGAAATAAATGACTACAAACATAATGTTTTTTATTAAAAGTTATGTGCATTTTTTTGTTGTGAAGAATAAATCGTAATATCTTAAAACTATTTTTTGAATTTACGTTTTATAATTTTTAGAAATATTAGTTTTTTTACAATAAGGATATATAAATTGTTTTCATTAAATAGTAACCTGTTAATGGAAATCCTTTTGTAAATTTGATACGATAAACTATTCGGGAGATCACATTTTATATCTGCAAGACTTGTTGTATTTAGTAAGTATAGATAATATTTAAGTTGTGTTGTTTTATTGAATTTTAATGCACGTTCTCTAAGTAGTGAGTAATCAATTTTGTTGTTTTTTATTAGAAACGCACCATCAATTAGATATTTAAGAAAACCTTGATAGGAGTAGTCTGACTTTTTGCGTTTTATATTGCCGAAAAAATGAGATGCGTTTAAAATTAGATTGTCAACGGGTGCAAGCTTGTTCTCCACAAGAATTAGTTCATTAGGATTAGCCATACCTAGAGCAGGAATTTTTGTTTTTATATCTAAAAACTCTGATTCTTTTCGAAATGCATAATTGATATTTTCTTTTTTAAAATTAGCTATCTCGTTAAAAAATATTTTGTCATATTTATTGTATGATGTAATAGTTTTAGGAAATAATTTTAAACTAATTGTGCAAAGCATGTGTATGCGAGAGTTTAATTTTAAAAGTTGCGAAATATTATCAATATTTCTTTTGGAATCTAATTTTTTATAAATAAATTTATTTATTTTAAGTAAATTGAACAAATAATCCTTTTCGGCTTTTTGTAGTCTGCTCAAACTTTCTAATGTTCCAGACCTATCAATTGAAGGGGTTTTATTTATTGTCGCTTGTTTCTTTTTGCACAAATGATAAAGTTCGTTTTTTTCTATTTGTAGAGCTTCTAAATTTGTTTGATTAATATTTAATTTGAATAATTGTTTAGTTAAATTTTCTGAGAATACGATATCTTCGCCATTTATTAAATAAGCTTCTTGGCTTAAAAATAATTTAAAGCTTTCAATTTCTTTCTTAGGAACTAAGATGTCAACATCGCAACTATAACGATTGTCCCATGGTTCTGCGGAGTCTTTTAGTAAATAATATTTTAAATTTGACTTTTTTAGAGTTTGTAATGTGTTTTCATGATATTTGTTTTGTGCTTTTATGCCTTTGTGTATTTTTTCAAGTACTTCTTTGAATTTCCCTTCTATTTGGTCTTTATGTATATCATAAAATGCTGCCGCAAGGCTGGTTTCTATAAGCAAGTCAATGAATTTGGAGCTTATTTCTGGAGTAAACGAAGTTTTATGTATTAAAGATTTAGCAAAATTAATTACTTGTTCTTTTTCATGTTTGTTGGTATTTCTTCTTTTCTTTCTTAATACCATAATATTGTTGTTTAATAGTTTAATTAAAATTTGTAGCCAAAATATTTAATCTCTTTTTTAAAGATGTTTTCAACTTTTTGTTTTGATTCT